>CAYZXZ010000017.1:0-28210 GCA_964481615.1 uncultured Desulfobacteraceae bacterium
CGTTGGTGTCCAGAAAACAGAAGGGGGATTTGAGGAGGTGGCGGCGGTCAAATCGGCGCATCACGCGAATGTTTTTCGCATCGGTCAGAAAAAGGAGGTGGGCGTCCGTATGGGTGTGCCGGTCCGAACCGAACAGGGAAAATCTCAATATCGCCTGGATATGCCGCTGCCGCGCGGGCCGGGGCAAAAATATGGTGAAATGCGAACCGTCATCGGCTCGGAGACTGTTTGCAGCGGCCACCGTCTTTTGCCGGGTGTTTTCCGTTTCCAGCAACGCGGCCCGAAACGGCGCAGGCGATTTGAGCATCAGGAAATGATCCGGCGGAATCATGACCTGCCTTCGGACATCCTGGGGCCATTGCCATGATATGATGCGGGGTTCCGATGAATGCGGGTTCATACAGCGGCAGAATTCCATCGGGTCGACGGCCAGTGCGGCCGCCGCCGTATCCGGTTCAAATTCAGCGAGATCCGACATGCCGTGGTAGAATTGGTAAATGTCTAAGGCCAAAGCCCGGAGACACTGGCGCCGTGCGTGATCCGGAGTAGAAAAAACAGTTGATGAATCTGTTGTCGGCAGTTTGCCGTCATCCGGGTCGCCCGTCAGGCAGCAGACCTGGCCGGGCAGAAGATGCAGACGCCGGAGATCACCGCTGATATCAATACTGACTTTTTGATCGTTTAGGAGGTCACGGCATCCAATGTCAGGAAACCCTGCGTCACCGGCGTGCCAGGTCGCAGTCGCAGGATGCTCGGCATCCAGGTTGACGGCGATGATGAGCTTTTTGTTGCCGGGACGGTGATGCCGCAGCAGAACAAGGGTGTTTCCAGTCCCCTTCTGGATCAGCCGGATATCCGTTTGATCAAAAAAAGCCGGATGGGACCGCAACAGGTGGTTGATGCGCCGGATGCGCTCCACCTGGTTATGCGCGGCCCCCCAGTTGAGGGAACAGGCGTCATGGACATTGATTTTTTCCGTGGCAAACCACTCCACGCCGTTGGTAAACCCGAATCCTCCCTGGACGGAAAAGAGTGCGCACATAGCCGTGCGCATAGCGGCATAAATGGTCGATACCGCGGCTATGCGGTTGTTGTCATGGGTTTCGGCAAAATGGATCATGTTCCCGTCTTCATCGGAGATTCGAAAGGCGTCGGGAAGATAATGTTCGATCTGATATCGGTCGTAATTCTGAAACAGTTCGGAATAGGCCCAGTTAAAGCCCGCGGTGTTTAACAGATCGCGGGTGACGGAAATTTTGCCGCCGAGACCTTCCAGGAAGAAGATCGTGTCCGGAAACGATTCCCGCACCGATGCGATGATATAGCGCCAGGCGGGCGTCGGGATCATATATCCGGCGTCACACCGGAATCCGTCAACGCCGCGACGGCACCACGTCAGAAAAACATCGGCCATGTATTGCCAGAGGTCTTTGTATTGGTAATCGAGCCGGGCAAGATCCTCCCAGACCACGCCCCATGCGCCGGGAGCTTCGATTCTGCCGTTCTTGTCCCGCACCAGCCATTCCGGGTGGGTTTCGTGCAGGCCGGCGGCCCATCCCGTATGGTTGGGGGCGATATCGATGATGATTTTGGCGCTTCGGGAATGAACAGCATCCACCAGTTCGATGAACTGTTCCAGGGGGGTCGCCGAGGGATCGAATACGGCCAGGGCCGGATCTACGGCAGTGAAACTCAGGGCCGCATATGGGCTGCCGAATCGTCCCATCCGGCCGTAGGTGGTGGGCGTTGGATTTACCGGAAGCAGGTGGAGGATGCGACATCCCAGGTATCCGAAGATAAAATCGAGATGGGCGATGAGGTCTCTGAAAGTACCGGACGGCGGAATCACGGTGTAACCGCTCTCATCTAAGCTTCTGACCATTCCTGAGTGGTCGGAGGACGCCTTGAACGCCCCGGATTTATTGGGCCCGAACTGCCGCACGAAGGCATTGTAAATGATGTTGGCGCAACAGGTATCAGCCGGTTCGACATTGACGCAGAAATTATCTCCCGGCGGCCAGACTGGCGTGGTTTCATCCGATTCCAGAAAATAGCATTTGGCTTCGAAATGACCGACTTCGGAAAGTCCCAGTGTCAACTGGTGGCAGCAGGGACGGACTCGGACCATGCGGATGTCATACCAGTCGCGGGCGAGAACCGGTTTACTCTTTGCGACGGCCCGGATGATTTCTCGGCGCAGGGTGCGGCCATGCCCCAGGTTTGTCCGCAGCCAGGCCTGGCCGGGGCGATCTTCGGACAGCGTCAATGTGAAGGTGACGATGTCTCCTTTAAACATTACCCGGTGCAGGCCGGGCGCCGGCGATTGCGTCAGATGCATGATGCTCCCTGCTGGTGAAATGAAATTGTCGGCGGCAGTCGCTGATTCGGGAAAGAGGTTGCAAGCATGGGTCTGAAAAAATCAGGTTACCCATTGCTCATCATGTTATTTTTTTAGCGCATACCGCGTTTTCAGTCAAGGTTCGTTTTTTGTTTCGTTTTACGGTTTGTAGGAAATAATTATTATGATAAAGGGAGTGGAAATGTTTTTTGCGAGAGAATCAAGATTGCGTAAATATGTTGACAATATGAAGGAGATACCATGAATTTTCTGATTATTGGAGGGGATGCGGCCGGCATGAGCGCGGCGAGCCGTGCCCGTCGGAATCGTCCGGACATGAAGATAACGGTTTTGGAACAAACCCACGACGTGTCCTACAGTGCCTGCGGCATGCCATATAATATTGCGGACCCGACGCGTGAAATCGACGATCTCGTGGTGCGAAGAGCATCTGTTTTCAAGGAAAAACAGTTCATTGACCTTTTAACCGGATACCGCGCGGATTTTATCGACCGTTCCAACAAGATGGTGGGCGGACAGTCCGCCGATGGAAAGATGTTTCAATATCCTTATGACAAGCTGCTGATCGCCACTGGCGCATCTCCCATCCGGCCGGATCTGCCCGGCCTGGATCTGCCCGGGGTGATGACGTTAAAAAGCCTTGAACACGGCCGGATGATCAAGCAATTCATGAAGGATCGCTGTGTTTCCCGGGTGGTCATCATCGGCATGGGCTATATCGGCATGGAAATGGCGGAGGCGTTTAGGGCGCGGGACATTACGGTCGATATGATCAGCATCGACTTTCTGCCCGGGTTCAACGAGCAGATTCAGGATGTTGTCCACAAAGCCCTTGAGGCCCATGACGTAAGGATTCATTCAGGATACTGGCTGGAAAGCGTCGAAAAAAAAGGGGATGTGCTGCATGTCGGATTTGACGGCCGGCAGACCGAGGCAGATATGGTGCTGCTCAGTCTCGGCGTCTCGCCCAACAGCGATTTTGCGAAAAACGCGGGTCTGGACCTTGGCCCGAACAAATCCATTGCCGTGGATCAAAGTCTTAAGACAGCAGATGACGATATATACGCCGCCGGCGATTGCGCGGATGCGTTTCACGTGGTTACGGGAGAGCGGACTTGGATTCCGCTGGCGCTGCGGGCTAACCGCGCGGGATGGGCCGCGGCGGATAGCATCTCCGGAAAGCCCGTTGCACTGCCCGGGGTGGCGGGAACCGCAGTTTTCAAGGTTTTTGACATGCAGGTTGCGCGTACCGGGCTCAATCTTGCGGAAGCGAAAAAAGCGGGGTTCAACCCGGTGGAAGTGGTGATCGAAAGTCGATCCAGAGCCCATTCCCATCCCGGATCCGGAAGCATATGGGTTCAGATGGTTGGCGACACCCGAACAGGCCGCCTGCTGGGAGTCCAGATGGTCGGGCATGAAGGTGTTGCCCATCGAATCAACGCGCCGGCCGTTGCCCTTCACAGCAAAATGACCGTGTCGGATTTCTCACAGACGGATATGGCGTATGCGCCGCCCTTTGGTCCGGTTTGGGACCCCATGCTGACGGCCGCCAATCAACTGCTGAAAAATTTGTGACGCAGAGGATGGCTCAATCAAACGGTTTCCATACGGTCCGGAGCCGGCTGATTTCCTTGCCGGTAGTCTCGCTCACCTGGGCGTGAAGAAAAGTATTTTCCGGGCCGCTGTCAACGTTCTGGGTATATGTCGTGACCTGGTCGCCGTAAAGGGATTCATCAATATAGTCGATACTGATTTCAGACGGCAGGCAGAAGGATATCATTTCCGGCGGCACCGATTCCACGGCCCATACCGCATAGACCGAATTATTGACATGCCGGTTGAAATCGAGATCATGGAGCCTTACCGCATGGGATCGGTGAAAACCGTCGCGGACGGCCGGCGGCACCGGAATAAAATCATTCGCGATTTCTTTTTGGTGATCGGTCAACAGCGAATTCGGAAGGTTGCGGTCCAGCCGTACCGGTTTTTTGGATGCCAGGCTGGTCAGGACCCACATGCTTGTGGCTTCCACCATCAGTTTGTCGTCTATATCCCGGATCTCATACTGACGCAGTTCGTAAAGCTTTTGTATGGGGCAGCGCCAGGTACGGATGGTGATATGATCATGCCACCGGGGATAGGCATGGATGGTCAGCCGGTAACGAAAAACCACCCATGCCATACCCAATGGGAGCAGGTCCATGGCCGACACGCCCAGCACGGCAGTGTGGTCGCTGGCGACGTCCTGCAGGTAATTGAAAAGGGTCACCGGTTTAATCCTGCCGTTTACTCCGGTTTCCGCGTACCGTACCTGGAAGCTGGATTCATATATCATCATGATGGAATCATCTTTTTGCCCATATGCCGCATGACGCGAAAATTTGCAGCGGTTCCGGATCAATATGAAATCGAAAAAGTGAGGCTGCCGAATTCCTGGGGTTCTTTTTGTGTTTCAAATTCGTTGGTTCGCCGGACATAGGCGAAGCAGAACTGGGCCGGTCCGGTCAGGATGCCGATGCCGGTGGCCAGGTCGGCCACGAGGATTTTTTTCTCCACGCTGTGGCTGTCGGTAAAGGTGTTGCCGTCTAAAAAAATATTGCGCATAACGGCCCGACCCTCGGCGGATGCAAACAGATAGATCCCGAATTTGTGCCTCACGGAATATCTCGGGTCGCGGGAGCCGAACGCAGCATTGATCGAGGTGGCGGGTCGAATGGGAAAATTTCCGAAATCATTTGGAATATTATACCCAAACCGCAGATTCAGACCCAGGTTGTAATCGGTATTGGCGTTTCCAAGGCACAGGCCGTTGTTTAAGATGCCCTCAAAGCCGAATCCGTTGCCGTCGCCCAATTGTATTATTTTCATTTTATGTTCGTATACAATGCCTAAAACCGGTTCATTGTTAAGCTGGTTATCCCACCCTTCTGGTTCGATATCCTTAACCATCTTGTGTATGGCCCGCTGGCATTCGTCGGCATGAGAATCCGGTCCCACGAGCCCGGCATAAAATTCCAGCGTCTTCATCTGCGATTCAATACGGCTGTGAAAGCCCATGGACATATAGGTGATGCCGGCATAGGGCCGGTCATCCGGATCGATGTCCGTTTTTTCGATATCTTCGGGCGTGTAAATGTTCTGGCCAAAGGAAAGGGTGATGTTTTTTTCATTTTCGGTGTCGAAAAAATCATCAAACGGCAGTATGTGAATGATTGGATAAAACCATCGATGGGGCCAGACATCTTTCGGGTAGCCGGTGTGGACGGGAGAACTCCATGCGAACTTGAGTCCGTTGGTATACTGGCTGTCATCTCCTACAAAATAATCATTTTCCAGATAGAAGCTGAAAGTGGTCAACTCCCGGCCGGTGTCTGCCTGCGTCGGACATGAGAGGGCAAGACAGAAAATCGTGATGCCGGCGGCGTATGAAAATATATAAAGTTTTTGTTTAATAAAAAATAATATTATGCTGTATTTATTATTTTTATCTGATTTTCCTATCGTCATTATTCAGATGATTCCTCCAGATAGGTTTGGCGCTTGCTGAACCAGACCTTCAATACCACATGAAAAAGCGTGGCCAGTGGAATGGCAAAGAAAAGGCCTAATATTCCCCAAAGGCCTCCGAAGACCAGAACCGCCACGATAATGGCCACCGGGTGCAGATTGACGATTTCAGAAAAGAGCAGCGGTACGATAATGTTGCCGTCCACAAGCTGGATGATGGAATAGGCGATGATCACATATATGAATTGAGGACCGATTCCCCACTGAAAAAAAGCGATCAGCCCCACGGGAAGGTACATGACGGAAGCACCGATATAGGGAATCAGAACCGACAGGCCCGTGAAAAATCCCAGCAGCATGGCATAGTTGAGCCCGAGCAGGTAGAAAGTGATAAACGTGGCGGACCAGACGATGATGATTTCCCATATTTTTCCCCGGATATAATTGGCGATCTGCTGGTTGGCTTCGCGCCAGACTTCGGTGGAGAGATCCCGGTTGGCCGGCAGAAAATCCGAGATCCATTCAAGGATCATTCTCTTGTCCTTTAGAAAAAATAGAACCAGGAGGGGGACGATCACCAGATAGACGATGAGCGTGATGAGATTTTTAACGGACTCCAGAGAGAAAATCAGGACGTTCTGGCCCATCTGGGTGAGTTCGGATTTCAGAAACACGATAAACTCTTTTATCTGGGCGTCGGATATGAATTCCGGGTACCGCTCGGGCAGTTGCATCATCAGGGTCTGGGCGCGGGTGATCATGGCAGGCAGATCCTGGATCAGTTGTCCGATCTGCCGCGACAGCAGGGGCAAAAGCCATATGACCAGCAGCACCATGCAGAGAATGAAAAAAAGAAAGGTCAAAAAAACCGAAATAATGCGGGGAATTTTAAGTTTTACGAGCACCCCCACGATGCCTTCAAGGAGATAGGAAATGACCAGACCGGCAAATACCGGGGTGAGCATTTCGCCGAAAAAATAAATGATCAGAAACCCGGATATCAGAAAAAACCAGAGAATGACGATCTGGGGATCGGAAAAACGTTCGTTGAACCAGTCGCGCAACAACGTGATCATCATATGACCCCTTTACTGTCAGGCCGGTAAACGCATAAGAAAAATCAACTGCGAGCGGGTTTGCGCATTTTGTAAAAATTGACACAAAGATAATCAAACCGTATTGCAAAAGAAACATCGCGTTTCGCGGATGTAAATATTGTGTCGTTTATCAGATTAATCAATGAAGATCAAAACGTTTATTCGTTATCAAAAATATATTTCCGTCATCGGGAAAAGATGAAAAGCCCCGTGTCGCTGCGCCACGGCGATTGTGCCGGACTGGGCTGAATTTTTCCTTACCCAGGCTTCCACCGTCACGATTTCGTCTAAATCCAGCGTGGAATCAAAATCAATTTCCACAACGCTGTTTTCGCCGTTGTAGGAAAGGGCGTGACTGTCGGTCGAAAACTGGGCGGTAACCGTGACGTCTCCTTTGTCTAAAAAAGGCATAAAATTAAAGTTGTTCCGGCTGATTCCGGACGCTTTCAACGCAAAACGACCTCCGGGCGCGTCTTCCGCCGTTGATGTCACAAAAAGCCCTTCGGATGTCACCTCGCTTTCCAGTCGCTGGAGCAGGCATTCGAGTTTCGCACCAGCATCCGTAAAGGAAAAACCTCATAATGCGCATATATTATTACGTATACTGGCCGTTATCCGCATCATCACGTGGCGGTCATCACGGAGGCATTTCGATTCTTACGATGCCGCAGCGACACCAGAAGAAGGGCCGCGCATAGATCGAATACGATAAAAACTAGGTAAGCGGCGTCATAGGAGCCGGTTAGGTCAAAACTCATCCCGGCGATGATGTATCCGAACAGTTGCAGCACCAGGAAAATCGAGGTGTACCGGAGCACGCCGGCGAAGTTTTTCCTGCCGTAGATCCCGGCCACGATGATCAGGTAGATCGACATGATTCCGCCCATGGAAAATCCGAAAACCGGGATGAACAGCATCATGGCCGCCATTGAACGGCCGAAAACTACCAGCGAAAGGCCCGCGATATTGGCGGCGGCCATAACCGCGGCCATGTGCCGGGCGTCGAATCGGTCGCAAAGGCTTCCCCAAACATACTTGCCGGCTGCCCCTGCCAGGGCGGTTGCCCCCATCATGAGCATGGCCGTCATGTCTGAAAATCCGATGCTGGAAAATCGGGGTTTCAACTGGGACATCACGCCCACCGTGCTGATCATCATAAGCGCAAAGGCGATGCCGAGCTTCCAGAAGGCTTCGTCGCGAGCCAGTTGACGGATACCCCATTCCATTTCATCCGCATCGGTTGAAACCGGCAGGATATCGCATCCCAGAGGAAGCGGGATAGCCGTGCAGGGCGCTGTGTTGCCGTCCGGCCCAAGCCCCATGTCTTCTGGCCAGTCCCTGACGATTACCCAGGCTGCCGGGCCGAACAGGATCATGATCATGCCGATGCAGAGCATCGCGCTGGTAAGACCGATCCGATGGATCAAAACCAGGATGATTACCGGCAGCAGCGCCCCGGAGAGCGACATCCCGGCCGTGGCAATGCCCATGGCTTTTCCGCGCTTCCGGATAAACCAGTTGTTGACGGCCGTGGCGGCCACAATGCCGCCCAGCGCCCCGTTTCCCGTAAAAAGCAGTGCGTAGACCAGGTAAAATTGCCACAAATGTTCGACCCTGGGGATAAAGATGAACGCGATCCCGCCGGTGACGGCGCCAAACAGCATCAGCCGTTTCGCGCCGATGCGCGCCAGCAGGGTGCCGTACACATACTGACCGATAAAACCGAAAACCGTTCCAATGGCCAGGGCCATGTTCAGATCGGTTCGGTTCCAGCCGCGCAATGCGCAAAGCGGTTCGAGAAGAGCGTTGAACGCATAAAACCCCGTGCCCGTGGCAAGAAAATAGGCGGCAAAGGATATGCCGGCAATATACCAGCCGTAAAAGATGCGAGGTTTAGACAACAATATGGGCATGGCAACTTTTATATGGAATAAGGATTGACGGAGCCGTAAAAATTCCGGATATCCGCGCGGCGGTCGCCGGATTGGTGACGCCGGATGCGAAAATCGTTTGAAAGTCGTTACCATATGGGATAATGAAATGCAATTACGGCATGAATTTTACGATCAGGAAAGCGCGGTGAGGCAATTTTCAATTCGGATATGGATGCGGGATCATTTCTTTTTCATGGTTTTCGCGGCGGCTGCATTGTCTGTTTTGACATCCTGTGCATGGCTTAAGCCGGCTTTTGACGAGGATGCCTGGCGAAAACAGACAGCGGCGGCGAAAACCGGGGATCTATACGCGCCGAACCACAACGGAAAGGACTTTTTCAACCCATGGATGCCCATGAAAAAAAAAGGTTTTATGACTTTTCTGCAATGGCGGCTGTCATCGACCGAAGATTACTCCGATGAAGAAAAGCAATACCTGCCGGATGTCTTGCCGGATCCGGTTGCGCGGATCAAGGCGGCCGGGGACGCGAATTTTATTTTCTGGGTGGGTCACGGCACCTTTTTCATGCGCGTAAACGGCCGTTACTGGCTCACGGATCCCATGTTTTCGGACCGGGCACTGCTTCCGAAGCGCAAGACGCCGCCGGGAATCGGCATCGATGAAATCCTTTCCATTACGGACCGGATCAACTGCATCATCAGCCATAATCATTACGATCACCTGGATGAAAAAAGCGTATCGGCCCTTCCGGATGATACTCGTTTTTTCGTCCCCCTGGGCCTGAAGGAGTTTATTGTCGGGTTGGGCAAGACCGATGTCGTTGAGATGAACTGGTGGCAGTCTCTTGACCTTGAAGACGGCACCCGTCTTGTCTGCATACCCATGCAGCACTGGTCACGTAGAATTGGCCAGGGATATAACGCCACTCTGTGGGCCAGTTTCCTGATTCTTTCGCCTGATGTTTCCATCTATTTCGTAGGCGACAGCGGGTATTTTATCGGATACCGGGAAATCGGACGACGGTTTCCCGGTATCGATTACGCCCTGATTCCCACCACCGCCTACCATCCCCGATGGTTCATGCACTATGCTCACATGAACATCGACGAAGCCATCAACGCCTTTGACGATCTGGGAGCGTCTTTTTTCATCCCCACCCAGTGGGGGACTTTTAAACTGGGAGATAATCCCCCCGGATCCCCGGGCATTGACCTGCGGCGAACCATTGCGGAAAGACAACTCGACCCGGACCGATTTCTGATATTGGATATCGGCGGTCTGCACGTGATAAAATAGAACATTTGAAACAAGACACATCAGGCCGAAACATTTGACGTTAAGGCGGGCAAACGCGCATGCCTGATTCCAGTTCCATTTTGCATTCAAGATGACATACCGCGGCAAGGAGGAAGCACGCAGGCTTACTGCCAGTAAGTTGAGAAGCCGGCGACGCAGCCAACACAGATGCCGCTTGAATGCGAATTGGAATAACAACAAAAAAACAACGAAGGAAAATTATGATGGAAGTGCGGAATATCGACAATCTGGTACAGTGTTGTCCGGTTAGGTATTTGCATGTAACCGGGGGTGATATTGTTTTTTGAAAAAATAGTCATCCGGAGAGCAGTCGTTTTCACGAAGCTCGTTTTGAATTTGGATGCGCAATTCCCGGACGCGTTTGATACTGACCCGTTCTTTATGCGTTTCATGACAATACATGGCCAGAAGCAGATAAGTGATCAGGCCGGCATATATCTGCACCATCAGTCCATATCGGCTTCTGGCGATCAGGTGGTAAACCTTCAGGTGACGTTTCCGCCAGGCAAAGAAGCTTTCGATTTCCCATCTGAGCTTATAGGTTTCGGCCACCTGTTCGGCGGTCGGTAGCCGCCCAGTAGTCCACGCCGCTGATACGATAGCCGACAAGACGTACGGGCGTTTCCGTGCGCGTGTTGTTTTGATCGGTTCCCAGCAGAACTTCGGCATCATAAAAGACGATGCCGCCGGTCTGAATATCATTTTGTCGGACCACCGTTTTGACGGTATTGGATTTGATCCGGATGACAAAGTTCTTGCCTTCGGACTGAAGCGAATCAAACAGGGCATGATCCTGATACCCCCGATCGCAGACACCGGTTTGACCCGGGTCAAGGATTTGACTGACATAGGGCTTTTCTCCGCCCTTGCCGTTGGTAAGATGGAGTTTGGCTTTTTTTGAGTTGTTCCGATAGTCGGCCCAGACCATGGAAAGGACGGCGTCAATCAGCGATCCGTCAATGGCGACCAGGTTTCCGAGGTGAGCATATCGCGCTGGAAGGACCGCCGAGGCTTCCTGGCAGAGGCCGTGATAAACGAATTGTAATTGCTCTATCCCTCGGCTGTTGATGGCCTCGAAAAAACCGCTCTTCTCGATGCCATTTTTGGGGGCGATATGGCTGCGGGCAAAGTCGTCCTCTTTGAGAACCTGAAGAAGATGCCTGCCAGAGGAGTGCTCTTCCAGGTGATAAAAGATCAAGGCTTTCAGTTGGTCTTCAAAGGTCATTTTCAATGGCCTATCGCCTCTGGATGTAAGCACCGGCGTTTTCGGCAGAATATTTTCCGCCGGGCGGTAGAGTTTATCAAAAGAGTATGATCGATGTTTACTGTACGGTCGAAACGGATGCGGCATTTTTATAACTCCTTGCAATAATTAATAATATTGCAAGTCGCCGCAAAAATTTTTTCTGAGCGTCAAGTAAAAAATTTACATTTTTTCATTTTTTTTACGGTCCTGTGATATGCAAAAATCTAACCGGACAACACTGATTCCTTCTGTTTATTTCGCAGCCCCCAAACTGCCTGATCCTGGCAGATCAGGTAGCCTGCAACGGGTCGATTCTCTTTCCAAAAAATATTAAAATGGGAAAAGTTGCAAGCCGTTGTTTATCAGCATATACTTGAAATAAGACAACTTGATTTTCAAAGTCAAGAGCTTTTAAGCATTTGCCCAAAACATCCTCCTGTTGCATAGGATAGGCTGGTTTTGATCGCAATCCCCCGTTTCAAGAGCATCTCAAACCCTTGGGCCGACCCAGTGTTTTCATGATACCGACAATAATGATGCCTCCAGCGAGCCGTTTCATAATTCTGTTGATAAGGACCGCATTTCAAGGTATGGGCGCATCAGGATATCTGTTTCAACCGGGACACAAAAGGAGTACAGGCCGATGGCCAAAGAACCTCACATCCTCCACCGCGAGTCATTCCCACGATCCAATGCATATAATCCCGACTGGGTGATGGATCTTCAGATGGGGCCTAATCCCCTGTGGCTGACCGAATGGCTGTGCGGTGCGCTGGACATGAAGCCCGGCATGCGGGTCCTGGATCTTGGATGCGGAACCGCATTGACCAGCGTGTTTCTTGCGCAGGAATTCAACGTGCAGGTCTGGGCCGCCGATCTTTGGGTGAATCCGGATGAGAACTGGCGCCGCATCGAGGCCCGGGGAGTGGGTGACCGGGTTTTCCCCGTCCGGGCAGAGGCCCATGCATTGCCTTTTGCCGTCGGGTTTTTCGATGCCGTGATCAGCGTGGATGCCTACCAGTATTTCGGGACGGACCGGCTCTATCTGGGCTATATCAGCCGTTTTTTAAAACATCGGGGCCAAATCGGCGTTGTTGTTCCCGGGCTGATGCAGGCTTTTAACGGCGCTGTTCCCGAACACCTGATGCAACAACAGGCCAACGGCGTGGCCTTCTGGGAAGACGAGTGCCAGAGCTTTGTTACTACTGGGGAATGGCGACGCCTCTGGGAGCGATCGGGGCGGATCTCGCTGTTGCTGGCCGATGAAATGCCAGACGGATGGAATCTCTGGCGGGATTTTGAAGAGGCCCTGGAGCGGTCCGGCAAGAACCGGTTTCCTTCGGTGGCCGAGGCCCTTGACCGGGATCAGGGGCGATATTTGGGGTTTATCCGGCTGGTCGGCATCCGAGAAAATATTGAGAATTCCCTCAACCTCTATGATCCGGGCGTCATTTCCATGCTGGATAAAACGGCCGAGTGAACAGTTGATGGCATCGTAAAAATGGTCCGTTTTAATGCGCCCATTTAGAACATTACTCTTGATCGTTACCCTGGTGCTGGTATCCTCCCGGGAACTGTCGCTGTGGGCCGGACAAGTCGCGGTTTATTCGCCGGCGTACCGGGTGGATACCGGCATCGAGATCATGCGGTTCAACTGGTCCGAATATCTTGACGACGGGTTTAAACTTCTTTCGGAAACCGGGCGGCTCTTTGGACTGACCTATGATCTTGAATCAACGGCGGAGAATCTCGGTTGGCGCCACGGCGCCGGCCTATTTTTCGGCCGTGTGGATTATGACGGGCATACCTGGTCCATGATCCCGGTGAAAACCGATGTCTGGTACGTTGGCACCCAGGCCTACCTGGATGCGACCTTTAACTTCCGGCCTGCAGCCGGCTTGACCCTGCAGCCGTTTGTGGGTTTCGGCGGAAAGACATGGCTGCGGGCGCTCGATGACACCCGGACGGATGGCGGCGTGCCGGTGAACGGGCTGGAGGAATGGTGGTGGAGCATACACGGTAGGGCCGGAGCAGGGGCGCATTACAGGATTTCCGACAAGACATCGGTCTTTGCTGAAGCCGGAATGAAGCTGCCACTCCATGCCCAAAACAATGCTTATTTAAAGGGCCGAAATGATCCGGTAAGACTTTTGCAGTACCAGACCCGGTCCCCTTTTGGCGCGTGCGGCGTGAGATGGCGTTCGTTGACCCTCAAACTGGCATATGAATCCAATCGACTCAACCGTTCCGACGCGGTGGCGTCCGGTCCGTACGTCCTGTATCAGCCGCGATCAAAGGAAAACACCTTTAGCATGCGGGCTGCATGGACTTTAGATTTTTAAAAAGCTCATTATTTGAACTTTTTTACAAAGCCGTCAGATATTAAAACGGATGGTGATGATGTCGCCGTCGGCCACCACGTAGGTTTTCCCTTCCAGGCGCAGGGTGCCGCGTTTGCGGGCTTCGGCCAGGGAGCCGGCCGCTGTGAAGTCGTCATAGGCGGTGACTTCGGCCCGGATGAACCCTTTTTTCAAGTCGGAGTGGATGACTTCCGCGGCATCTAAGGCCACGGTGCCGTTCTGGATGGTCCAGGCCCGGACCTCATCTTCGCCCACCGTAAAAAAGGAGATAAGCCCCATAAGGTCATAAGATTTTTGGATGACCCGGTCCGTGGCGGGTGCGGATATGTCGAATTCCGCAAGCAGGTCCGCGGCGTCTTCTTTGGACATCTGGGCCAGCTCGTGTTCGATCTTGCCCCGTATCACCATGCCGGGATCATTGGCAAAGGCCGGATCATCCGGGGCTGCCTGGTCGTCGTCGGTATTGTTGAAAAGCACGAGCATGGGCTTTGCCGACAAAAATGCATATCCCCGCAGGACCCGGGCTTCGGCCAAGTGCGGCACCCGCCGCAAAGGGATTTCCGCGTCAAGACTGGTTTTGCATTCCTCCAGCAGAAGGCGTTCCGCGGCATCGCTCTTGACGGCCTTTTTAGAATCGGCAGCCATGCGTTCCAGCTTCTTTTCGATAACCACAAGATCCGACAGGATCAGCTCCTGGTCCAGGCGGATGAAATCGTCGGCCGGATTCGGTGCTTCCAGACCGAACTGTCTGAAATTGCGTACCACATGAATCAGCGCGTCGGCCTCCCTGGCCGCGGTCCAAGCGCTCTCGTCCCTGGAGCCGTCCTTTTTTTGCGGTCCCTTGCCCGGCAAAAAATAGTTCACCTGGGCGTAGATGGTTTTTTGCGGCATAAAAATCCGGCTCAGGGCATCCACCCGCTCGTCCGGGACTTTGATGGTGCCCAGCCGGGCTTCCGCCTTGTTCCCCGAAGCCGCGAAATCCCGGGTAAGGGCTTCAAATACAGTTGTTTTGCCGCTTCCGGCCAGTCCGATAATTCTCAGTTTCATGATGCGCTTTCCTCTGTGTCCATATGAAACAGCCGGCAGGTGTTGCGCCGGATCTTTTCGGCCAGTGTTTCGGGGTTTTCACCCCTGACTTCGGCGGTTTTGAGCAACACGGACCGCACAAAGGCCGGCTCGTTGCGGCGGTGCTGGTTCCGTTCAGGCGCCGGGGTCAGATACGGCGCATCGGTTTCCACCAGGAGCCGGTCTGCCGGGATCAGCCGCACCATTTCCCTGAGAGCCCCTCCCCGGGATGCAATGGTGATAATACCCGTGATGCCGATGTGAAGACCGAGTTTCAGACAGGCGTCCAGCTCTTTTCGGGTCCCGGAAAAGCAGTGCACCACCCCGTCCCGGCCGGCGGCGCCATATCGGTCCGTCAAAATTTCCAGAAACTTTCCGCCCGAATCCCGCTCATGAAAAATCAGAGGCAGGTTCAGGTCATCGGCGATCTCAAGCTGGCGGATGAACCATTTTTCCTGGATTTCTTTAGGGGAAAACATCCGGTTGAAATCCAGGCCGGTTTCCCCCCAGGCACGGACCGCCGGGTCCCCTGCAAGATCAATCAGTGCGGCCAGGATGTTTTCCGAACAGGATTTGGCATCATGGGGATGCACGCCGACCGAGGCCGCATAACCCTTATTGGCCCGGGCGATGGCAACAGCCTGGCGAGATGTTGTTTCATCGATGCCGACCACCATCACCGACGTCACGCCGGCCTGGGCGGCCCGCTTCACAATTGCGTCCATATCCCGGCCGTAGACCGGGTCGTTGAGGTGGCAATGGCTGTCAAACAGTATCATTTAAGGATCTTTTCCATTTTTCGAATACGCGATGGATTATCGGGGATCGCAGAGGACGTGATGCAGCAGCGGGCCGTTTCCGTGACCTACGGTCACATCCATGGACAGGCCGATGAGCCGGTTGACAAAGGCAACGGCCTTGGAAAACGCATCGGCAGGTCCGTCTTTTCTGGCCAGGTACGCCGCAAAGGCCGACGAAAGCGTGCAGCCCGTGCCGTGGGTGTTTTTGGTCCGATAGCGAGGATGGACGGTCGCGTGTTCACGTATCCGATGATCCGCTTCATCCTTATATAAAAGGATATCGGTCACCTCAGCCGATTGGGTGTCCGCATGGCCACCCTTGAGGATAATTCCTTTCAGACGGGGAAACCGGGCCAGCAGTTCCATGCCGGCGGCTCTCAGGTCCGTGACGGTTTTTCCGCACAGGATCGACAGTTCATGCAGATTGGGGGTGATATAAGTGGAATGGGCGATGACCAAGTCGGTCAGGGCCGACACGGCGGCATTGTCGATCAGGCGGGACCCGCTGGTGGCGACCATCACCGGATCGCAGACCACGCTGCGACCGGCCAGGTACGGCAGAATGGCCCGGCACACATCGGCATTGGGCAGCATGCCGAGCTTGATCACGTCCACCCGGATATCCGCTATCACCGCATCCACCTGCTGGGCCACAAAATCGGCCGGAACCGCCATGGCATCCCGCACCTCAAGGGTGTTTTGTACGGTCAAAGCCGTGATCACAGCGGCCCCATAAACCCCTATGGCCGCAAAGGTTTTCAGGTCCGCCTGGATGCCTGCCCCGCCCGAAGGGTCCGAACCGGCAATTGCCAAGACCGTGGGAACAAATTCCGTCCGTTTTTGATGGATCATGCGCTATCGCCCTTGAAACCATTATCGGTTGCAAAATAAATATGAAAATATAAAAAGGCCATATGCCCCCGTATCGGCGAAAAATGCCTTTTTGTTTCAGGCACTGATATGTATATGCATGGAACCGACAAGTCAAGCCCGTTGCCGCTTAGAATTCCCGGCGGTGGCCGCGGTCTTTGAGAAACACGGCGCCTTTGACGACCATACCCACAGGCAACTCTGCATGATCCCGGTCTCAGGGGATTTTACCTTCATACGGAACCGGATCAAGGGGACCTGAAATACGGATCATGATTTTTATTGACCTTTTGCCGTATACGGAGTAGCGTCCCGGATATTATAAATGCGTCATGAAGGCGTTGTTTTATCTGTATTTTTCATAATTTTACGGATTCATAAAAAGACAATTCCGTAAAAAGCCACCAAGAAGTCTTTTTCGAATCCGATAACCGCAAGGCCACGAAGGCCGGGGAATACAACAGCGCCCGGTTTGCGTGGTTTTTTTGTTGTAACTGTTTTGAGGAGGAACCCGTTGATGGCCGGACCCGCTATCACGGTTTGCATAATGACGTGCGCGCTGATGCTGACGGTATGCCCGACGGGGCTGTCCCATGCCGGGGAGAATCTCTCGAATGCCCCGGACGGACGTATCATCCGAAAAGTTGAGCAGGATACAAACCAGGACGGCCGCGTGGATCAAATCGCCCATCTGGACGGATCCGGAAACCCGGTACTTCTGGAAATCGACGCCAGCGGAGACGGGCGCATGGATACGCGCCAGCATTACACATCCGGCGCACTGATTCGCATTGAAATGCAAAACAGCGATCCTTCCCCCATGACCGTCATTGATTTTTTTGAAGCAGGCAGGCGGACACGGCATCAAAAACAAAGTCCTGACGGCCGAGCACTGGAGACCATCGACTTTGACGACAATGCTCAGCCCCTGGTCTGGGAACAAGACGCCACCGGCGACGGACAAACCGACACCGTTTATCGCTACCGGGACGGCAGCCCGGTGCTCCGGGAAGAAGATACCGATCAGGACGGAGAAATGGATCGTTTCTCGGAATTTGACGACCAGGGGCGTCCGGTAAAGCAGACCATCCGCAAACCCGGTCGAAAGACACCCGTCAAGACCATCCTTTTTGACGACCAGGGCCGGGTGTTGCGGGTCGAAGCCGACACCACCTCCGACGGCCGGTTCGATACCGTGCAGCGATTTGATGATCCCCAATGGTCTCTTGTGATCGAGATTCATGACGACAACGGCGCCCTTCGGGAACGCCGGGCATACGCCGGTGAGGTTCTGCGCGTCAAGGAAGTGTTTGTCCCGGATACCGGCCGGCCGACTCTTGTTGAAAAATATGATGAAAAGGGGCAAATCACCCTTACCCGGGAGGCATCAGAAGGCAGCGGACCACTTGATATGACCTGGCATTATGATGAAAACGAAGTTGCCGTGGCCGCGGAAAGGGACACGTCCGGCGACGGACATGTGGATACGTGGTATTATTATGTTGACGGCCGCATTGACCGGGTGGCCGAGGATCGCAACCAAGACGGAAAACCCGATCTCTGGGAAACCTATGATGCTTCGGGCGTGATCATTTCCAACAGCGAGGATTTGAACCTCGACGGCACGCCCGATATGGAAAGAACCTACTGATATAGTAAAACATCGTCACAAGCGGAGGTCGATCATGCTTGAATTTCTCGCCAAGGGGGGAATCCTCGTCACCCCCATCCTGCTCTGCTCGGTTCTGGCTCTGGCCATTTTCGCCGAGCGGTTGATCCGGTTCGCGGTGCTGCGTAAACGTGGCCGGCATGTGGCCGAGCGGGTAGCAACCGCCATTGCGGCAGGAGATATTGACGCAGCGCGGCGCGCGGCCGGTGAAAGCCGGTCCCCCATGGGACGCATCCTGGCACAGGGTTTAGACGTCGGAAATCAGGACCAGGAAACCCTGGAGATGGTCCTGGCGCACGCCACGGAAACCGAAGTCCGTGACCTGTCCAAGTACCTCCAGTCCCTGGCCACCATCGCCAATATCGCGCCACTGCTCGGGCTTCTGGGCACGGTCATCGGCATGATTAAGGCCTTCATGGTAATCCAGCAGATGGGTGGCAAGGTCAATGCAGCGGTCCTGGCCGGCGGTATCTGGGAGGCCATGCTGACCACGGCCCTGGGGTTGTCCGTTGCCCTGCCCACCATGGTGGCCCACAGTTATCTCACGGCTCAGGTGGATCAATACGAGGCCCGGTTACAGGACGGCATCGTGCGCATCATTAAGAGCCTGGCAGTCGTTTGGAGGAAATAATTCATGCTGGTTCATCGGAAAAAACGGCCCCGATATGCGGTCCAGCCCCCCCTGACGGCCCTCATCGATATCGTGTTCCTGCTGCTGGTCTATTTCCTTCTGACCACCAATTTCATCGTGGACGAAGGCATCGACATCAGCCTGCCCCAGGCCGAGGCGTCCAAGCCCCAGATCCAGCAGGAGATTACGGTGTATGTGGATGCCGACGGACGGGCTTTTCTGGAAAATCGCGAGCTTGCCCTCAATGAACTCTTTTCCCGTTTGCAAACGCTCATCGGCCAGGGACCGGATCGGCTGGTGGTGATCCGGGCGGACCGGTCCGTGGTCCTCAACAAGGCGGTGCAGGTCATGGATGTGGCCCGGGCCGCCGGGGCCGGGCGACTTTTTCTGGCAACGGAAAAGGGGTTGTAAATCATGCCGGAGGGTGTGTGACCACAGGGGAAAATAAAAAACCCAACTGGCTCCTGCGGATATTTATCCTGGTCTCCATCGGCGTCCACGCAGTGCTGCTGGTGCAAATCGCCGAACTCTACCGGTCCCGGGACCTGACCTATATCGAGCTGGAAATCCGCGATGCCCGGCCCCATGCCCGAAATATTCCGGTGCCCCCCCGGCGCCACCGGGCTCCGCCGCCCCAGGCCCTCCCTCCACCCGTACCGCAACCCGCGCCTGTTATGCCGCCGATTCCCGAGCCCGCGCCCATCCGGGAGCCTTCGCCGGAGATCATGGTAGCGCCGGACGCGCCGCCCCGGGAAGCCGTGAACGGGCCCATGCCGGGAGCGGACGCCGGCCCGTATGATTCAGCAGCAAATTATGCGGGCATGGTGCGCATGAAAATCGAAAGCCATAAGCAGTATCCCGCGGCCGCCCGGAACCGCCAGCTCCAAGGCCGGGTCCGGGTGGGGTTTGTCATCAATGCCGACGGCAGCCTGAGGGATGTCGCCCTGATGGAAGGTTCGCGGCATGAAATTCTCAACCAGGCGGCCCTGGCCGCGGTCCGCGACGCGGCCCCTTTTCCACGGCCGCCACGGCACCTGTTTTCCGGTCCGGTTTCCATGGAGATCGTTATTGTTTTTGAGTTGATGTGAGGCCAATCGGTATATTCCCCGTATAATAGATAATGCTCAAAAATTCTGTTGAAATATTGATTGACAAATACGGTCGCCTGCCGTAAAAGCATGCCAACTGGTATAAAAGCCGGGAGATCACGCTTGTAAAAGAGCGGTACCCGGCAGAAAAAGGTTAGCGTTTATGTTAAGCTGTCCAGATTCCCCTGGACGGCTTTTTTTATGGAAAAGGCGGGAAAAATGAGTTTTGAAACATTGGGACTGAAACCGGAGCTGCTGCATTCGGTAATGGACATAGGGTTTACATCGCCCATGCCCATACAGGAAAAAGCGATTCCGACACTTTTATCCGGTCAAACCGATTTTGTGGGCTTGGCCCAGACCGGCACGGGGAAAACCGGGGCCTTCGGCCTTCCCCTGCTGCAACTGGTGGATGCGGCCAATCCACAACCCCAGGGCATTGTGCTTTGTCCAACCCGTGAGCTGTGCATGCAGATCACCGATGACCTGACCCGATTTGCCGCTCACATGAAGGGTATCCGGGTGGTGGCCGTCTACGGCGGGGCCAGTATCGCCAACCAGCTCAGCCAGATTAAAAAGGGTGCCCAGATTATCGTGGCCACCCCGGGTAGGCTGCTGGATTTGCTCGGCCGAAAGGGTATCCTACTTTCCGCCATCGCATATGCCGTTTTAGATGAAGCCGACGAAATGCTGAATATGGGATTTCTTGATGATATCAATCAAATTCTTTCCATGATGCCGCCCGAACGGAAAATCTGGCTCTTTTCCGCCACCATGCCTCCGGGTGTGGCGACCATTGCGCGGAAATATCTGGACCATCCGGTGGAAATCACACTTGGTGCCCGCAATACCAGCCCGGAACAGATCGCCCATCACTGCTATGTCCTGCATGAAAAAAACAAGTACGAGGGATTGAAGCGGATCATCGACATGACCGCCGACATGTTCGGGCTGGTGTTTTGCCGCACGCGGAAAGATACCCAGACCGTTGCCGAAAAGCTCATCAAAGACGGTTATTCGGCCGAGGCCCTTCACGGTGAATTATCCCAATCCCAGCGGGATTACGTGATGCGCAAATTCCGGCAGGGAACTATCCGGGTCCTGGTGGCAACGGACGTGGCCGCGCGCGGTCTGGATGTGGATGATATCACCCACGTGATCCATTACAATCTCCCCGATGAACCCGATGTTTACACCCATCGCAGCGGCCGCACGGCCCGGGCCGGAAAATCCGGCGCATCCATGGTCCTTGCCGGCCCCCGCGACCTGGGCAGGATCCGGGAAATCGAAAAACGCCTCAATATCCGGTTCCTGCGGGACAAACTTCCCGACGGACGGACGATCTGTGAGACCCAGCTGGTGGACATGGTGAAAAAAATCGTAGGCACCGAGGTGAACCACACGGCCATGGCCGATTATCTGCCGGCTGTGTACGCGGCTTTAGAGGGATTTAGCCGGGAAGAGATCATTCAACGCTTTGTGGCTACGGAATTTAACCGGATTTTGAAGAATTACCGTCATGCCGGAGATATAAATGCTTCGACGGAGTCCCGCCCCGCAAAAGCCGACAAACCCGTTCCAGCGCGGGCCGGCGCACGGCCCGGCCCCGTCAAAACGCGTTCCCGCCTCAAAAAAATTCAGCGGGTCTTAATCAACGTCGGGCGCATGGATAAAGTCAACGAAGGCGCCATTCTCCGCCTGATCTGCGACCAGTCCGGAATTAAATCCGGCATGGTAGGCGCCATTGACATGAACCGGGAGTTTTCCTTTTTCGAAGTGGAAAAAAATGCGGCCCGACGGGTGATCAATTCAGTCAACAACACCAGCCTTGACGGGCGGGTCGTCCGGGTGAAAATGGTCGACGATGATCCTGACGGAGCACGGGCGTATCGTCCGGCTGAAGCTCCCCGCACGCGGTCCCGCTCAACCGGGTCCGCCAAGGTTCGGCCCTGAAACCATAAATTCTTGTATGACAGCTTCGTAAAAATACTTTTTTGCGAGCGAGATTGAGCCTTTCCGGAATAGCAATCAAGTCACCAATTACTAATCCAGCCACAAAGGGGCGGCCCTCTCAATAGAGATCTTCGGACAGGAGAACGGCTTCAGCGACCTGGCGCATGGATTTGCGGGAATCCATACTCCGTTTCTGCATCCACCGATAGGCATCGTCGGCCTTTATCTTAAGGCGGCGCACCAGGATTTCCTTGCTGCGCTCGATAAGTTTCCGGGTTTCCAGTTCCTCCTGGATGACCTTGGTTTTGACCAGCAGTTCGGTGTTGAGAATGGCCAAGGCCGCCTGGTTGGCCACGGTGGTGATCAGGTTGACCTCGGTTTCGGAAAAATCGTGATATTCGGATGTGAAACAGTTGAGCACGCCTATGACCTTGTCATCCTTGATCCGAAGCGGTACACCGGCCATGGATTTGAGCCCCAGCCGGCGGGCCATCTCCTTTTCCTTGAACCGTGGTTCGGCCAGCACGTCATAGACGATCATCGGCTGTTTCGTGCTGACCACGTATCCCACCACGCCCTCATTTTGGTTGAGGACCCGATCCTTGACGTATTCCGGTTCAATGGACTGAGTGGCCTTGAGGCGGATTTTGGTGGACCCGTCATCCTCATCCACCAGCCAGAGCGAACAGATCTCCACGCCGGTAACCTTTGCGGTGACCATCACGATCAACTTGAGGATCTCCTCCAGGTAGAGATCGGAATTAATGGCCAGGCTGATATCCATCAACCCCTTGATGTATTTGTCGACGCTTTCGACGTTGATGCGTTCCATGTCGATTAAGAGGTCAGCTCTCCCTTGATGTTTTCATAAACCCGTGGATTGGTGCAGACCTCGTAATAGATCTGATCGGTCTGCCGCACCACGCGCAGATCCGCCGGCGAGATTTCGGGAATCAGCGCCTCCCGGATCACCAGCCGCTGGTAGTTTCCAGCCAGCGTCGGATAGGTGCCGGTGTATAATGTCAGCGGTTCCGGGCAGACATCGGGCATTTTGCACTCAAACCGCTTCAGATGGATCTCTCTGGACAGTTTGGCAAATCCATCAGGTGCCAGTTCAATGCCTTTGACATTGTATCGAAGCAGCGCATAATCGGAGAGCAGGGATGCAACGGCATCCTGGACCGGCTTGAAGACATAAACGTTAAACGGCGGGTTGGTTTTTCCCAGTCGCTCCCGGAGGGACCGGTTGCAGCCGGACAGCTGATCGGCCATGTTGATGGCCGGCGATATCATGATCTGGTGTTCGCCGTCGTAAAAAAAGGTCGGCGGCGCATCGAGAAACCCGATGCCGATACCCAGTTCCAGGCTCTGCAGGTTGTTTTTCAGATTGTGGATATTGTATTTTTTTACGATATTTAGAATATTGATGGCCAGCCCGCAGGCCCGCGCCACACCGTACCAGCGGCCGGGCATGTCGTCATGTTCGAAGATCGCCAGGATGGCGGCATCACCTTCGATAAAGATCTTGGCCGCACCGTACATGGCCAGGATCTTGCTGATGGGATCGAAAAAATTAAGACTGAAACTCGATGCCGGATTGAGATTTTCATCTTTCATCCGGGCCACGATTTCCGATGAGCCCCGTATATCGGCCTTGATCACGGCATGATTGATGATCGGCTTGGTTTCGATGACCTCTTCGTAGGAAAGCAGAAATTGATACAGGGTGTGATTCTCCCGGGAAAGCTTGATGATTTTTTCATCAACGGCCAGGTTGATGCTGTCGGCCGCTTCCCGGATCAGGTTGAAATTGCGCAAATCCCTGTGGTAGCATGCGAAATTCTTCAGAAAGCGGATCAGCAGCTGTTTTTGAATCGCTTTCGAGGTGCTCCGGACGTCCCTGATGGTGCGGCCCAGCAGCGACAGGGGGATCGATTTTCCATAATATTTCTTGAATCGGTTGAGTTTTCGGATGGTGTTTTTCCTGGCCTTTGGCACCGCCACGTATTGAAGAAATTCCTGGGGGGAAAGCGGCGGACAGTAGTGCTTGAAAACGGGTTGCATCTTGTAGGCAGCCACGATTCCATCGATCATTTTTTCTTGTTTGATTTTTTTATAAAAGAGCCCCAGAATCCGCTCCTGGAGTCGGGCCTGTTTTTTGAGCCAGTCGATTTTCGGACGCCCTGCTTCCCTTTTTTCCAGCTTTTGGATGGTTTCACGGGTTTGAAAATAATTAAACAGATTCTCGATATTGTCGACGTGCTTAATCCAACCTTCGATGTCCGCTTCGTCTCCTGGTCCCGAAGCCGGAGCCCCATCATCGGCTCGCTTGCGCCCGCCGCCGACCGACGATGTCCATAGGCTATTGAGAAACGTGGCCAGAAGGAGATGAAGGCTGTCGTAATTGACCGGATCTTCCAGGCGATGCCCCAGAAGAACGTAATGTTCCATCAAAAAAAAACCGTCGGAATGGGACGCGGTCCACAGGAGCGGATTGGCGAAAACCTCTTCGGGCAGAATCGCGCTCTCGCCGAAATTGGAAACCCGCAAGGCCTCGAGGTCCTGCTGAACCTCGATGAAATTCTGAAAAATTTCATGGCCGACCGCCAGCAGAATCATATTTTTCCGGTGAATGATGGATGTCATTTCCTCTCTTAGCCGCAGGGTGGTCTCGATCTGCTGGGATATCTCGTGCTTGCGGATCACCGTCTTGAAATGCTGAATGGCTTCGTTGTACTGGCTTCCTATTTCTTCCGTAATGAGCTTGACCATGGCTGTCTGGGCCAGGTAATCGATCTGGATTTCATAGAGGGATTTGGCCAGGTTGATTCCTTCGGTGGAGATTTCCTTGCATAGACGCTTGAATTCGGCGATTTCCTTGGACCAGTTAAAATCCGGTGTGACGACGAACAACGGAGAGGCCGCCGCATGCTGGATGATCAGCTTGAAAATGATGCGCCGTGCCGAAACCCGGAAGTCGGGGCTGATATGAACATCATAGCGCACATTGTCGACACCCAGTTTCAGGCGATGAAACGGGAGTTCAACGGCGTATGATTTCAGGTTGAAGGTTGAGATGTCCGGCGGTTTTCTAAAAAATCTCAACATGGAACACCCTCGCACCTAAATGGCCCTGTTCATCAATCCAACGGCATTCGACGTTCGAGGCATCCCTTTCAATATATGGCGAACCCGTGGATATCAATAAGATTGCTCCCTGGACGGGAATATGCCTGCTTCCACTTCATCGATGTAGGCCTTAATGCCGCCCATCGCAACCATTCCAACCGACGCGTATTGCTTGACGAATTTGGCGACGTGGCCGTCCCGCAGTCCCAGGAGGTCATGAAGCACCAGGATCTGGCCGTCGCAGTCGGGTCCGGCCCCGATGCCGATGGTTGGAATTGAAAGATCCCGAGTGATCTCGCTCGCGATATCGGCCGGGATCCCTTCCAGGACCACGGAAAACGCGCCGGCGGCCTGCACTTCCCGTGCGTCGGCCATGAGGCGGTCCGCGTCCCGCTGCACCCGGTATCCCCCCATCTGGTGAACGGACTGGGGCAGGAGCCCGATATGGGCCTGGACCGGAATTCCGATATCGATCATTGCCCGGATCACGGGACTGACGGCCGCGCCGCCTTCCAGTTTCACGGCTGCTGCACCGGCTTCTTTTAAAAACCGGCCGGCATTGGCGATGGCCTCGGGCAGAGATGTCTGGTAGGAGAGAAAAGGCATGTCCGCGATCACCAGAGCGCGCCGGGCCGCACGGGCCACTATGCGGGTGTGGTAGACCATTTCATCCATGGTCACGGCCAGGGTGTTTTCATATCCCTGGACCACCATGCCCACGGAATCGCCCACCAGAAGGATATGGATGCCCGCTTCATCGGCGATGCGGGCAAAGGGATGATCATAGGCGGTCAGAGCCGCGATCTTTTTTTTCTGCCGCTTCATTTCAGACAGGGTTCGTACGGTCACCCGCGCGTGCATGGCGTTGCTCCTTGGCGATAAATTTGGCAATATATAATGTCAAAATGTTTTTGGACCGGGCGCATATCCGTATTGACTAAGCTGATCGTTTTACATATGAATAACCGATTATACCGATTTATCTGGCAAAATTCTTTTCGGCACCAGAACAGTATAAAAAATTTCACCTGTTATTGCAAACAGTAAAATCGCGGGCCGCTTGCGCCGTGCCCGAAAACGGAATCGTTGCAGACAATGATACAATTGGTCAGAGGTTTTAGGGACATCCTGCCCGACGAGGTGGAATCCTGGAAACATATTGAAAAAACCGCCGCCGGTCTTTTTACGTCCTTTGGATTCACGGAGATCCGCACGCCGATTCTGGAAAACGTGGCCCTGTTTCAGCGCAGCATCGGAGAGCATACCGATATCGTTGAAAAAGAGATGTACATGTTTCCCGGCTCCCGGGATGAAATGCTGACCCTGCGGCCCGAGGCCACCGCGTCCGTGGTGCGGGCCTATATCCAGCAGCGTCTCTATGCCGCGGACCCGGTGCAGAAACTCTACACCATCGGGCCCATGTTCCGCCGGGAACGGCCCCAGAAAGGCCGGTACCGGCAATTTTACCAGATCAACGCCGAGGTGTTCGGCATTGCCTCGCCCCTGATCGACGCCCAGTTGATCGTCATGCTTCATCATTTGTTTTCGGCTTTAGACATCACCTGGCTCTCCCTCCAGCTCAATTCCCTGGGATGCCCGGTATGCCGGCCGGATTTCAAGGCTGCCCTGTCGGACCGATTGAAAGCCGCGGACGGCCTTTGCGGCGACTGCCTGCGCCGTCGGAAAACCAACCCCATGAGGGTGCTGGACTGCAAGGTTCCTTCCTGCCAGACGGTAATCGCCGACGCGCCGGTCATGGCCGATTATCTTTGCGATGACTGCGCCCGGCATTTTCAGGCCGTAACCGGTGCTTTAGACGGCCGCAAAATTGCCTATGTCATCAATCACCGGCTGGTCCGGGGGCTTGACTATTATTGCCGCACGGCCTTTGAGTTCCAGACCACCGAACTGGGCGCCCAGAACGCTGTTGCCGGCGGCGGACGCTATGACGGGCTGGTGGAAGCCCTGGGCGGGCCGGCCCAGCCGGCCATCGGCTTTGCCGTTGGCATGGACCGGCTGGTGGAATTGCTGCATTTGACCCGTCGACCAAAAGCCCTGGCCCCGGATCTGTTCATTGCCGCCATGGGGGACCGGGCTGCGACCGTGGCGTATGACTGGTCCTGCGACCTGTCTCTTGCCGGCGTCAAAACCGAGATCGATTTTTCCGGCCGGAGCCTCAAGGCCATGATGAAGCGGGCCGACCGGCTGCAGGCCGATTATGTGCTCATCGCCGGGGATCAGGAGCTTGACGCCGGGGCCGTGATCGTCCGGGATATGAAAACCAAGGCCCAGGAGTCCGTTCCCGTGGACGGGCTGACCGTTCATGTCCAACGCCTGGTCGCGGCAAACGGCGGTAAACGGGAATAGGAAAAGGTTGGGGAAACATATTTTGGATGATTTCGCCGCAAATCGATCGTTCGCTTCAGGAGTCTTTCGGGGCGCGATAGCGATCATCGAGACAGCTTAATTTTCATAACAAAGGAGTTTTTACGTGGCCGAACCATTGGGAGACATGCGCCGGACCCATCATTGCAATGAAATAGGGACGGAAGATGCCGGCAGGGAAGTGGTGCTTATGGGCTGGGTGCAGCGGCGCCGGGACCATGGGGGAGTAATTTTCGTGGATCTGCGAGACCGGAACGGGATTACTCAGATCGTATTCAATCCCGAATATAACCAGGCGGTTCACGATAAGGCCCACGAGATCCGGAGTGAGTTCGTGCTGGCTGTCCGGGGCGTGGTGACCCCCCGGCCCGAGGGGATGGTCAACCCGGCGTTGGCCACCGGCGGCATCGAGGTAATGGTATCGGCGCTCAAGATTTTAAACCGGGCCCAGACCCCGCCGTTTCAGATCGAGGACCGGGTGGACGCGGCCGAAAACATCCGGCTCCAGTATCGCCACATCGACCTTCGCCGGCCGGAAATCCAGAAAAACATTATCCTGCGTCACCGGGCCGCCGCGGCCATCCGCGCCTTTCTAAACGCCAACGGTTTTTTGGATATCGAAACCCCGGTGCTGACCAAGAGCACGCCGGAAGGGGCCAGGGATTACCTGGTGCCCAGCCGGCTGAATCCAGGCATGTTCTACGCCCTGCCCCAGTCGCCCCAGTTGTTCAAGCAGCTTCTGATGGTCGCCGGATTCGACCGGTATTACCAGATCGTCCGCTGCTTCCGGGACGAGGACCTGCGGGCCGACCGCCAGCCGGAATTCACCCAGATCGAC
>CAYZXZ010000018.1:0-25118 GCA_964481615.1 uncultured Desulfobacteraceae bacterium
TTTTTCAGCACCCGGAATGTGTTTATTGCACTATTTGATGTCCATAGATTTATGATTGGAATTGGACCCTTAGAACAGAATCTTGCCGCCCAGGCTAAGCGAGATATGATCAACAAAGCTGGCCTAACGGGTTCGCAAGCCGTGATTAATATCACTACCGACATAAAAGACTCTGGATTTCTCTTTTGGTACCAAAAAAAGGTCTATGTGTCTGGTGAAGTGATACAGTTTAAACAATTGAAAGAATAAAGGATACAGATGGCCGCGTATGGTGATTTTCAAAAACCCCGGCCGGGCATGCGGCGCTTCATATCTCTGATGATGGCGATCTGTTGCCCCATTTTTCTGACACACTGTGATACGCACACTCCCGTCAGAAAAACGCCCCAGCCGTCTCCATTCCCGGAATCCCGTATCATGCCCCCGGTAAACCCGGTCCAGCCCGAAGTTGAAATAAAAATCGATGAGATCAGAAATTTATACAACGCCCTTTGCCTGTCCGGAAAACTGCGGTATGATATTTTCCGAAAAGCCATGAGCGGCCACGAACGCATCGGATTTGAAAGGACGGATATCATCACGATCATCGATTACACAAGGCCATCGTCGGAAAAACGACTTTTTGTCATCGACATAGAAATCCCGCTGATCCTTTATCATACGCATGTGACCCACGGCCTGAATTCCGGCTTCATTCATGCAAAGAATTTTTCAAACGCGCTGGGCTCAAAGCAGAGCAGCCTGGGATTTTTTAAAACCGCGGAAACCTATTTCGGGAAATACGGGTATTCCCTGCGACTGGACGGTCTGGAACCGGGAATCAACGACCTGGCAAGAAAACGCGATATTGTCATTCACGGCGCGCCCTACGCAAATCCGGCCAATATCACCAAACACGGATATCTCGGCACGAGCTGGGGATGTCCGGCCCTGCCCGAGGAAACCACCAGGCAGATCATCAACGCCATCAAGGAAGGCAGTTGCCTCTATATCTACGCCGACGACAAAACCTACCTGTCACAATCGGCCTTTGTCGACCGCCGGCGCAAAAGCGGCAGCGGCGAATGCCAGTTCTGACACCACAGCCGCGTGGATTCCACCAAAACAAATCTTCCCGCCTTCACCGTCCGGATGCCCGAATGGGTGAACGATTTTCTGCGTCATCAACCCGAGATTTTTTCTAACAACGAAGACAGGATGCGGCTGGTTATCGAACTGGCGCGCCGTAACATCGCCCATGCGTCCGGCGGACCGTTCGGCGCGGCGGTATTTGATGCGTCCGGAATGCTGGTGGCCCCAGGCGTAAATCTCGTGATTACCGCCAACTGCTCGGTGCTTCATGCCGAAATTACGGCCATCATCATGGCCCAGAAAATCCTCGACAGATACGATATCAGCGACGGCGGCAGGCTGGATTTCGACCTGGTATCGTCATCGGAACCCTGTGCCATGTGTTTCGGCGCGATCCCATTGGCCGGTGTTCGCCGACTGGTCTGCGGTGCAAGGGCAGAAGACGCCGAAGCTATGGGGTTTGACGAAGGCCACAAGACCGGGAACTGGGTCAGGGCTCTGACCGAAAGGGGAATTCATGTCACACAAGACGTGCTGCGATCCGAAGCCGTGTCAGTTCTTCGGGCCTATACGGCCGGCGGCGGCCTCATCTACAATGCCGGATACCGCCCCATCCCCTGAAAACCAAAACGCATCGCAACCCGGACCGGCGGGCCATCCTACTTTATGAATGCGTAAAAAGGCTTTGCGAGCGAGATTGAGCCTTTTTACGTATCCATCCTGTTTCAGCCCAGTTTGTTTTTCAACAACGTGTTGACGATCTGCGGATTGGCCTTGCCCCGGGTTTCCTTCATGACCTGGCCCACGAAAAACCCCATTAATTTGGTCTTTCCGCTCCGGTAGCTCTCCACTTCGGACGGACAGGCGGCCAGAACCCGTTCCACCGCTGCTTCCAGGGCCGCTTCATCGGTCACCTGGACCAGTCCCTGTCGGGCCACGATTGTTTCGGATTTTTCGCCGGTCTTCACCATTTCATCGAAAACGGTTTTGGCGATCTTGCCGCTGATGGTCCTGTTTTCGATCATTGCCAGCAATTCCGCCATGCGACCGGGACTCACCGGCGCATCTGCAATGGATTTTCCATCGGCATTGAGAAGCGCCAGAAGAGGCCCCATGACCCAGTTGCTGACCAGTTTGGGAGCGTTGATCAGGCGGACGCACGCTTCGTAATAATCGGCCAGTTCCCGGGCTGATGTCAGGATTTGGGCATCGTGTTCGGGCAGGCCGAAATCGCGGACAAAACGGGCCTTGCGCGTATGCGGCAATTCGGGAAGCGTCTGGCGGACCGCTTCGATCCATGCGTCATCGATCACCAGCGGCACCAGATCGGGGTCGGGGAAATACCGGTAGTCATGGGCCTCTTCCTTTCCCCGCATGGAAACAGTACGCTGCCGGCCGCTGTCCCAGAGCCGGGTTTCCTGGATGACGGCCCCTCCGTCTTCCAGAACGCCGATCTGTCGTTTGATCTCATAAAACAGGGCGCTTTCCACAAACTTGAATGAATTGATATTTTTAATTTCCGTGCGGGTGCCGAGGGTATCGCTTCCAACGGGCCGAATCGAAACATTGGCATCGCAACGGAAACTCCCCTCTTCCATGTTGCCATCGCTGATGTCAAGATACCGGAGAATGGCCCGCAACTGACGGAGATAAGCCCCGGCTTCCTCAGGGGACCGGATGTCGGGCTCGGAAACAATCTCGATGAGCGGCACGCCGGTGCGGTTTAAATCAACCAGGCTGTGGGGACGGTCCGGATCATGGATCAGCTTGCCGGCGTCTTCCTCCATGTGGATCCGGGTCAGCCCGATTTTTCTGCCGGCACCACCGTCAGGACTGATCTCGACATATCCGCCTTCGGCGATGGGCAGCTCGTATTGTGAGATCTGGTAGCCTTTGGGCAGGTCCGGATAAAAATAGTTTTTGCGGGCGAACCGGCTTTTTCGGGCGATGGTGCAATGGGTCGCCAGGGCCATTTTCATGGCATATTCCACCACGGTCCGGTTGAGTACCGGCAGCACGCCCGGCATGCCGAGACAGATCGGACAGACATGGGTGTTGGGCGGCGCGCCGAAGGTGGTTTCGCAGCCGCAGAAAATCTTGGTGCGGGTTTTGAGCTGGGCATGCACTTCCAGCCCAATGACCGGTTCGAATTCCATGTGAGCACCCTTGAATGATGGATTCGCAAAGAGTCGGATGGTTCGCTTCGAGAGTCCTGCGGGGCGTGCTTTTCCCATGAAATTCAAGATCTTGCTCTCAATCGACTTGTTTACGACTCTGTATTAAATGGTTATATGAAATGAAGACCCCGTAAACGTCGGTCTGTGCGTCGATTAAATTTTATGCTATTATTTTAAGGGCATCGTCAAGTCTTATTTCCGCGATTCAGCCGCCGGCAGGGCTGTTTTCCCGAATCGGATCGCCGTCTCACGCCGCCGCATTTTCTTTTGACAAAAGCCGGACGGCAAAATATATGTGTAAGCTTGGAAACAAGACAAGGAGTAAGCTGAAAATGAAATTTTTTCTGTGTGTCATCGGCATGGTGATGATCATCGAAGGGCTGCCGTATTTCGGATTTCCGGACCGGATGAAGGCCATAATGCGGGTCATCCTGGAGACGCCCGATGATTCCCTGCGCAAATTCGGGTTCGGGCTCATGGTGGCCGGACTGGTTCTTGTCTATCTCGGCAACAGCTGATGGTTGTTGCTGTTTTAATATTTCGGCCGGGGTACCCATGTTTGCGCTGAAAGATTTTGACTATCATCTCCCCGAACATCTGGTCGCCCAAAATCCATCCCGGCAAAGAGACCGATCCCGTCTGCTGGTGATGGACCGGGCTGACGGCACAATAACGCATCATCTGTTTTCAGATCTGGAACATATCTTAAATCCCTCGGACCTGCTGGTGATCAACGACACCCGCGTAATTCCGGCGCGACTTTTCGGGAGGAAGGAAACCGGGGGAAAAATCGAGGTGCTGATCATCGACTTGCCCGGACGCCGCCTGCAGACGGCGTCCGGAGAGTCGGTGATCTGCGAATGCCTGGTCAGAGCTGCAAAAGCCCCCAGGCGCGGAACCCGGCTTGATTTCGGGCGGGACCTGAACGCCGTGGTCGCAGATGTTTCCGAAAGGACTTTTTTCATTCAATTCAATTGTGAACAACCCTTTGAAACCATCCTTGAGCGCATCGGGGTGATGCCCCTTCCTCCCTACATCCAACGCCCCCATCCGCAAGAGGGCCCGGCAAACGATCCCTGCGAGGACCGCGCCGACTATCAGACCGTTTACGCGGCCCACAGCGGCGCGGTAGCGGCCCCCACGGCCGGCCTCCATTTCACTCTCGATCTCCTCGAACGCCTGCGGCAAAAACAGATTCAAATCGCGGCGATCACGCTTCACGTTGGATACGGCACTTTCGCGCCGGTAAAGGTCAAAGACATCCGGGAACATCGGATCCACACGGAGCATTATTTCATCATCCCGGAAACAGCCGAAGCGGTAAATGCGGCCCGGGACGCTGGCCGACGCATCATCGCCGTCGGAACGACCACGGTGCGGACCCTCGAATACGCATGCCGCAAAGACGGCAACGTGGCGGCGGGCGGCGGCGACTGCGATCTGTTCATCTATCCCGGATACGAATTTAAAATCGTGGACGCCATGATCACCAATTTTCACCTGCCGCGCTCCACGCTGCTGATGCTGGTATCGGCATTTGCCGGCCGAGACCGTATTCTCGACGCCTACCGGGCGGCCATTCTAAACCAATATCGCTTTTACAGTTACGGCGATGCCATGTTGATCGGATCATTTTCATGATTACTTTCGAAGTCATCTCGACATCCACCCAGACCCGGGCGCGGGCCGGAATATTGCGGACCGCCCGGGGTGATATCGCCACGCCGATATTCATGCCCGTGGGCACGGCCGGAACCGTAAAGGCCGTCACCCCGGACGAGCTCAAGGCATGCGGCGCATCCATCATTCTCGGAAACACCTATCATCTCTACCTGCGGCCCGGCCGGGAGGTCATCCGGTTGTTTTCCGGACTCCATCGGTTCATGAACTGGGACGGCCCCATACTCACCGACAGCGGCGGATTCCAGATTTTCTCTCTGGCCAAAATATCAAAAATCACGGAAAACGGATTTGATTTTCAATCCCATATCGATGGATCGAAGCACTTGATCACCCCGGAGGATGCCGTATCCATTCAGACCGATCTCGGTTCCGATATCATCATGTGTCTGGATGAATGCATCCCCTATCCTGCGGATGCCCAAACCGCGGAAAAGGCCCTGGCCCTGACGATCCGATGGGCCAGGCGATGCAAACAGGAATGGGAAAAGACCGGCCAAAACGGAAATGCCCTGTTCGGCATCGTTCAGGGCGGCATGTATCCGGCGCTTCGCCGAAGATCCATCGAAGAGTTGCAGGAAATCGATTTTCCGGGATTCGCGGTGGGGGGCCTCAGCGTGGGTGAGCCCAAGGACCTGATGCTGGCCACGGCAGCCTCTACCCTGCCTCTTCTGCCGCCGGAAAAACCCCGCTACGCCATGGGCGTGGGGACTCCGGCGGACCTGGTTGAATTTGCCGGCATGGGGGCCGACATGTTCGATTGCGTCATGCCCACCCGAAACGCGCGAAACGGGCAGCTCTTCACCACTTACGGCGTGGTCAACATCAGCAATGCCCGATACCGGAACGACGCCGGTCCCCTGGATCCGGCATGCGGGTGTTCAACATGCCGACAATTTTCCAGGGCCTATCTTCACCATCTCTATCGCTCCCGCGAGTTGCTCTCATACCGGCTAAACACCATTCACAACCTGTATTATTATTTGCATCTCATGGAAGAAATGCGCGCCGCCATTGCCGCCGACCGGTTCGAGGTCTTCCGGACCGCTTTCTACGACAATATGGATCCGGACGCTCTCCCTGTCCCTGAGGCGAATGGCGATTGAAATCGTTTGCATTCTTGATGATTTCATCATATGAAAATTAGTATCGGCTTTTTGCCATTAATCCTAAATCGTTAAGGAGATATCATGAAGGAAAAAATCCAGAAAGTGTTAGATAAGATCCGGCCGTCATTAAAAGCCGACGGCGGCGACGTGGAACTGATCGATGTAAACGACGGGATCGTGAAAGTCCGGCTCCAAGGCGCTTGCGCCGGGTGTCCCATGTCCCAGATGACGCTCAAAAACGGCATTGAGCGCCTCTTGAAACAGGAGATTCCCGAAGTCAAATCGGTGGAATCGGCATAAAGAGATATAACCGGGGGAACCGGAAACGTGGAGACAAGAAACAATAAAGCAGGTCTCAAGGGTTAAGACATCCAGATGATCGGAACGGAGTACAATGACTATTTCTAAAAAAATCGAATTGTTTATTACCAAGGCTTCATGGATCCGGCGAATGTTCGAGGAAGGGGCCCGGCTGAAATCCATCCACGGGCCGGACAAGGTTTTTGATTTCAGCCTCGGCAATCCCAACATCGACCCGCCCCCGGCCTTCAAGCAGGCGCTCAAGGAAATCGCCGGCAGCACGGCAGCCGGTTCCCATGCTTATATGCCGAATCCGGGATATCCATTCGTCCGCAAGGCCGTGGCGGATTTCGTATCCGGTGAACAGGGGACGGCCGTGACCGAAAACGACATCGTCATGACCTGCGGCGCGGCCGGCGGGCTGAACGTTATCTTTAAAACCATCCTTGACTCGGGAGACGCGGTGGTCGTACCCGCCCCCTATTTCGTGGAATACGGTTTTTACGCGGACAACCACGGCGGGAAACTTAAAACCGTTGCTACGAACCCGGATTTTACTTTAAATATCAATGCGATCGATCAAGCCATGACTCCGGATGTCAAGGCGGTGCTTATCAACTCTCCCAATAATCCCACCGGCCAGGTCTATCCGGAGGACAACCTCAAGGAACTGGGGCGGCTTCTGGCATCCAAAAGCAGCCAATTTTCCCGCACCATCTACCTGGTATCGGATGAACCCTACCGCAAAATCATCTACGACGGCATTCAGGTCCCGGGTATTTTCACCGCCTACCCGGACAGCATCATCACCACCTCCTATTCAAAGGATCTGTCCATTCCGGGGGAACGGATCGGCTTTATAGCGGTCAACCCGGCGGCAGCCCATCGTAATGACCTGATGGCCGGACTTGGTCTGGCCAACCGGATCCTCGGTTTTGTCAATGCCCCGGCCATGATGCAGCGCATAGTGGCCGCGGTTCAGGGATCGTCCGTAGCCATTGAATATTACGCGCGTAAGCGTGAACTGCTCTGTAACGGTTTAGAGGAGCTGGGCTATGAATTCGTCAAGCCGGGCGGGGCGTTCTACCTGTTTCCCCGATCGCCCGTGCCTGATGATGTCGAATTCGTCAAGGCGCTGCAGGAAGAACTGATCCTTGCGGTTCCGGGGTCCGGCTTCGGCGGCCCCGGGCATTTCCGGCTGGCCTTCTGCGTAGATGACGCGGTTATCACAAACGCCATGCCGGGATTTAAAAAAGCAATCCGGCGCTTCAAATAGAGCAACAGGTATTCAAAATAAGGAGGGTGCCATGAAAACCCGACAAGCCGTGTTCGCCGGCAGTTGGTACCCGGCCGGCGCTTCCGATTGCGAAAGAGAAATCCGGACCTTTCTAACCGATAAACGATTCCGGATCTCACCTGAGAACAACTTCACCGGCGGCATTGTCCCCCATGCCGGGTGGTATTTTTCCGGCAGCCTTGCCTGCAATGTGATCGCCGCCATGAAGCCGGCGACCGCGAAAGACACGCCGGACGTCATTGTGGTATTCGGCATGCACCTTGCGCCGGATGCCCCCAGTGTCATCATGACCGACGGGGCGTGGGAAACCCCTTTCGGCGATATGGTCATCGCAAGGGAGATGGCCGAAGAACTTGTTAAAACATATCCCTTTCATATTGAGACACCGGCCCGGTTTTCCCCGGAAAATACCATCGAACTCCAGTTGCCCTTTGTTCGCTATTTCTTTCCCGAAGCCCGCCTTCTTCCCATCGGGGCGCCGCCGACCGCCGCGACCCTCAATATGGCCGAGGGGGTTGTGAATGCGGCGAAATTTCTTAATTTGAATATTAAAATTATCGGCTCAACCGATTTAACCCATTATGGCCCCAACTATGGATTTGCGCCCGCGGGCCGGGGGGATAAAGGATTTGACTGGGTCAAAGGGCGCAACGACCGAAAAATGATCGAACGCATGATGAAAATGGACGCATCCGGGGTAATCCAGGAAGGTCTTTCCAGCCAAAATGCATGTTGCGCCGGCGCGGCCGCCGCCGCCATTGTCGCTATAAAAACCCTGGGAGCGACAACGGCGCGCATGGTCGGTTACAGTTCCAGTTATGAAAAAAGTCCGGGGGATTCATTTGTCGGCTATGCCGGGCTTTTATATAAATAACAATATGATATTACCGTAAAAAGCTATAAAAGGATTGAAGATGCCTAAAATACTTGACATTCATTCATCTTTTTTATAATTTTTTATAATTAAACTTTATTCAAATCATTGATAGCACGATGGCTTCAGCCAAAAGTATGCTGTTTATAAATCCGTCTGAAATATATTAAATTATCAACCCGTTTTCCGGAATATCAACCATAACACAGGGAGACAGTCATGCGCATGATAGAGTTTCAAAACATTCACCAAATGTTGAAAAAAACAGTCGACGCTAAACCCAACACCATTTCCCACCGCTGGTTCCTGGATGCCGAAGGGACATCGGAATCGGTCACATGGTCCGAATTTTACGAACAGGTCAAGCAGGCCGGAAAGAGCTTGGCCACCCTCGGAGTGAACAAAGGCGACAAGGTGGTCATCCTCAGCTATTCCTGCTACAAATGGGTCCTGGCGGATATGGCCGATGCAATGATCGGCGCGACCACCGTGGGTATCTATCACTCCAACCTTCCGGAAGACTGCAAATACATCATCAACCACTCCGATGCCGTGGTGGTTTTCGCTCAAAACAAGGATCAGTTGGCCAAACTCCTGGAAATCCGGCCTGAGATACCCAATATCCGGAAAGTCATCCTGTTTGAGGGCGATCACAAAGGTGACGACTGGGTCATCAGTTTCGATGAATTCATGAAACTCGGCAAAGCCTTTCCGGAAAAAGACCTTCAACAGCGGATCAAGGAAGTCACCCCAAAGGACGTGGCCACCTTCGTATATACCTCCGGCACCACAGGCGTTCCCAAGGGCGCGGTCATCACCCACGACAACGTGCTCTTCACGTCCCAGTCCGTTGAAAGCTCCGCGGATGTCCGAGATGGAGACGAGGCATTCCTGTTCCTTCCGCTGGCCCATATTTTCGCCAGGACCTGCGTTTACGCAACCCTTCTGGTGGGCGCCACCACCAACTTCGCCCGGAGCATGGACACCATCGTGGACGACCTGAAGCAGGCCAAGCCGCACTGGTTCCCGAGCGTACCGCGAATTTATGAAAAAGTTTATTCCAAGGTGCTAAGCGGCGCCGAGGCAAAGGGCGGCGTAGCCCTTAAAATCTTTAAATGGGCCGTGGGCGTTGGGGACCAGATGGCCGACTGCCTGCTCAACAAGCAAACCCCGCCGTTCGGGCTGGCGTTCAAGCATAAAATCGCATCCAAGCTGGTGTTCAGCAAGCTGCACGCGGCTCTGGGCGGTCGTCTCCGTTTCTGCATCAGCGGCGCGGCGCCTTTGGATCCAAGCATCGCCAAATTTTTCATCGGCGCCGGCGTGATCGTTCTTGAAGGCCTCGGCATGACGGAAAACACGTCCTTTACCAACGCCAACCGCATCGACAATTACCGCATCGGCTGGGTCGGACCTCCCGGACCGGGCATTGAACAGAAAATCGCCGAAGACGGTGAAATCCTGTTCCGTGGCCGCAACGTGATGCGGGAATACTATAAAATGCCCGAAGAAACCGCCAAAACCTTCACCAAGGACGGCTGGCTCCGCACCGGCGACCTTGGCGAAATCGATTCCGAAAACTTCCTGCGCATCACCGGCCGGAAAAAGGATCTGATCATCACCGCCGGCGGAAAAAACATCGCCCCGTCGGCCATTGAAGGGCATGTGGCAACCTCCAAATACATCAACCAGGTGGTGGTCATCGGCGACAAGCGGAAATTCCTCACGGCCCTGGTCACCCTTGATCCGGACAACATCAAGGCATACGCCACGGAAAAGGGAATTAATTTCAGCAAAGACGCGGATCTCTTCAACCATCCGGATATCGTCGCCCTGGTCAACAGCGAAGTGGCGGAAAAGAATAAAAAATTCGCATCGTTCGAACAGATCAAGAAAGTGACCATCGTCCCGGAATTCACCATTGACAACAAGATGCTTACCCCGACCCTCAAGGTGAAAAAGAACGTGGCCCTAGAAATGTTCAAGGACAAAATCGAAGCCATGTATCCCAAGAACTGACCGTCTGTTCGGATCAAGCAACGGTATGATATCAGAAGATCCCCTTGTCTGTTCCGGGCAAGGGGATTTTTATTAAAATTAGGGAGATATTGACCAATGAATGACACCGCCAACATCATGGACTGGGAAAGCCGCGTGGTATCGCCGGATAAGGTGCTTTCCAAAATCGAACCGGGCATGTGTATTTTTCTCGGAACCGGTTCCGCGGAACCGCGAACCCTGGTCAAACATCTCATGGAATCCAACGCGGACAACCTCCAGGATCTGGAACTGTTTCAACTGCTCAGTTTCGGTGAGGCCATTTCCCTGGAAAAACTCCAAGCCCAGAAGTTCCGGCTTAAAACCTTTTTTTCCGGGTGGGTGGCCAAGGAAGCCATTACCGCGGGGCGGGTGGATCTGATTCCCAGCCGTTTTTCCCGGCTCACGCAGCTCGTGGCGGCCCGGCGTATCCCTTTTGACATCGCCTTTGTGCAGATCACGCCCCCCAATCGTCTCGGCTATTGCAGCCTTGGGGTGGCGGTGGATGTTGCGCATCTGGCCATGAGTCAGGCCTCTTTAGTCGTAGGAGAAATCAACCCGGATATGCCCTGCACCTGCGGCAATACATTTGTCTCCATCGATGAATTCGACATGCTGGTTCGCAGTGAGGGAAAACCCATCTATTTTCAACGATGGCCCGTGACCGAAATCTATGACCGGGTGGCGGCCAACGTGGCCTCAGTCATCGAGGATGGAAGCTGCATCGCCTTTACCATCGGGCCGCTTTACGAGGCGCTGGCCCGCCACCTGACCAACAAGAAGAATCTGGGCATCCATACGCCGGTGTTCAGCGACGCCCTCATGGATTTGGTCAACAGCGGAGCCGTCACCAACCGTTACAAGGAAAGCTTCCCGGGGAAATCCCTGGCCGCATACGCCATGGGCACTCCGGAACTGATGGACTGGCTGAACATGAACCCGCTGGTGGAATTTCAGTCTCTGGACAAAGTGTTCAGCCCGCTGCGGATTGGTAAAAATCCGCGTTTCGTGGCCGTCGCCAATGCCCGTAAAGTCGATCTGACCGGCAGAATCGCCCTCCATGTTGGAAAAGCAAACGTCACCACGGACCCGGCGGAAATCATCGATTTTGTCAACGGCGCGGAAATCTCCTTTGGCGGATATTCCATTTTCGCCCTGCCCAGCCGCAATCTCAAGGGCGAATCGAATATCCTGATCTCCATCGAGGACATCCCGAACCAGCTCAATATCAGGGAATCCATCGATTTCGTCGTCACGGAATGCGGGGTGGCCAACTTAAACGGCCGGACCATCCGGGAACGCGCCCTGGCGCTGATCGAAGTGGCCCATCCGGATGACCGGGCCCGCCTGGTAGAAGAAGCCAAGGCCCATAAAATTCTCTATGCCGATCAGATCTACATGGCCGAAAACGCCCATCTCTATCCCGGGGATATCAACTTCCAACAGACATTCAAAAACAACACCACGGTGCAATTCAGGGCCATCAAGCCGTCCGACGAGGAGGAAATGCGCCGGCTGTTTTACCGGTTTTCGGATGAATCCGTATATTACCGTTATTTTACGCCCCTTAAGACCATGCCGCACGCCAAAATGCAGGAATACGTTAATGTCGATTACGGCAAGGTCATGTCCATCGTGGGGCTGGTGGGGGACATGGGCCGCGGGCAGATGATCGCCGAGGCCCGCTACGTCAAGGATCCGCACCGCCCTTACGCGGATGTGGCATTTGTCGTGGACGAGAACTACCAGGGTCTAGGCATCGCCACGTACATGTTCAGAACACTGATCCGACTGGCAAAAGAACGCGGGCTCCAGGGATTTACCGCGGATGTGCTGCCTGCCAACAAGGAAATGATGCGGGTATTTCAAAAAGGCGAGGTCGAAGTCAAGGCGGCCCTGGAATACGGGGTTTATCATCTCACCATGCCTTTTAAAATTGGGGCTGGGCTGGTGGCGGTGTAGCGGCGCTGTTTGAGGAGCTTGCCAGGGAGACTTCTTCCATGTGTACCGCAACCAAGCCGCTTGTGAGTGTCATAATTCCGACCTTCAACCGGGCCTGGGCCATCGGACGGGCCGTTGATTCGGTTCTGGCCCAGGATTACCGGCCGCTTGAGTTGATCGTGGTGGATGACGGCTCTACGGATCAAACATCAGACATTCTCGCGTTCTACGGGAATCGACTGATCGTCATCCGCCAGAAAAACAGCGGCGTCAGCGCGGCCCGGAATGCAGGAATCGCTCTCGCCGGGGGTGATTTGATCGCCTTGCTGGATTCCGATGATTACTGGAAACCGCAAAAACTCTCCGTTCAAGTCAATTTTTTCTCATCCCATCCCGATGCCCTGATCTGCCAGACCGGTGAGATCTGGATTCGAAACGGGGTCCGGGTCAATCCCGGCAAACGCCACCAAAAACGGACGGGTATGATCTTTACGCCGTCTCTGGATCTCTGCCTGGTCAGCCCGTCGGCCGTGATGATGCGCAAAATCCTTTTCGACACGATGGGCGGATTCGACGAATCCCTGCCTGTCTGCGAGGATTACGATCTCTGGCTGCGCGTGACCCGCCGTTATCCGGTTCATCTGATTGATGCGCCCCTGACGGTCAAAACCGGGGGGCATCCGGATCAGCTCTCCGCCTCCCCGGGCCTGGATCAATACCGTATCCAATCCATTTTAAAACTGTTGGAAAGCGGTGCTCTCACCGATGATCAAAAACAGGCCGCAACAGATGCCTTGCACCGCAAATGCAGGATATACGCCAAAGGTTGCCGGAAACGGGGACGGGCCGACGAGGCCCTGCATTATGATCAGCTCTGCAAGACAAGCGACGAAAAATAACCGGCCGCGTCAGGGGAAAACGCTTCCAAATTTTTGCAGGCGCCAAAGCCGCTCGACCCTGGCCATTCCTCTGCAATGACGGATTCGTTTCAGCGGTATACATCTTTCCGATGTCCGATTGTAACGACCCAAACCGTTAACTCAACGTCTTGAATCGAATATACAATGCGATATTTTCCCTGTCGCAATCGGTAGCATTCTTGACCCGTAAGTTTTTCACATCCCAGAGGGCGAGGATCTTCGGATAGGCTCTTGATTCTGTTAAGTATATTGCGTAAGTCCTTTTTGGGTATCTTTTTTACATCCTTCCAAACCGATGCCCTGAAAAAAATCTCATATTCGGCCATCTTTTTTCAGCCTTTTCACCATTGCATCATAACTGATCAGTGGTTCGTCAGCTCTTTCACCGAATGCCGCAAGGTCTTCAGCATCTTCAGCGAGAGCTTCTTTGACAGCAGCATTCACAAGATCAGAAATCGATTTGGAAGTTTCCACCGCTTTTAATTTCAAGGCCTTATGAAGGAGCGGATTAAAATAAACTGTGGCTCTTTTCGAGGATGTTCCCATAAAATCACCTCCATTTTTTATTGGGAACATTATAATGTTTTAGCGTTAAAACGTCAAGTGCCATTTTTTAAGTGAACGTCCTGCATAAAAGGCGTGTAACATGTCCCTGTAATCTTCGTTCAACATCATGTTTTACGCTTAGAGAGGCAATTTCTTTTGTCAAAGGCCAGACGAGAAGAATGCGATCCTCTGGAGAGCCAGAAACGTAATCGACATTCCTGTTGTCCGTCATTCGGTATATGGCTGTGTGTTTTCTGTCCATATTAATAATTCAAAATTACCATTTTCTCTATATAAAATCAATTTGATATTCACTCCAAACTGGAATGTTATATGGTTTCTGTATAAAACGACATTATTTCCCCGCCTTCAGGCATTCGCTGAGTGCGTTGGTCATCATCAACAGTCGGCAGAATATCGCAATAACCATCAGAAAAGCAAATAAAAACAGCTCGAAATCCATCGGTCTGCGAGCCCGTTATATCATCCGCCGGATATCCCGGATCATCGCGTCGATTTTCTTTGGGGAAACGTGGAAAGCCGTTTTGAGTTCCTGGGCGAACAGAGACACCTTGAACTCTTCAATCATCCAGAAAAGCGCCTCCGCAGCCTCTCGCTTTTCCCGCGACGCATCCGGACCGAGTCCGGCGACGATATCGGCCAGTGCTTCGGTGAAAGGTTGAATCTGGGCCGCCTTTTTCCGATCCCGATCCAGATCGGCCACACCCCGTTCGGCTCTCAACCTGATGGCCCGAATATAGCGCTGGAGATGGATCATACGGGAGACGTCCGTGTGTTGAATGAAATCCGACGTGACCAGGCGGGTCAGGTCTTCGTCCAGCATATCCAGAAAACCCCGGATTACGGTATTTCCCTTGTTGGCCGATACCAGGGCCGAAAGCGCGGATCTGGCCTCCCCAAAGGCCCATATGACCGGGATGACTTCATTGAGCAACTGCCGGCCTTCGGGCAGAACCTGATTTACTGATGCCTGGACCAGGGCATCAAATTCCTTTCGGGCGCGGATGGGTCGGGCAAAAAGGTCGACAACCACCCGATCCGCCAGGGCCTCGCTCACCTGACGGGACCCCCCGAAATTCCGGGCCGCGGCCGTCAGGTTGTCCGGCAGGATGAGACTCTTTTTCAGATGCGTGATGTCTTTTGAAAAATACAAACAGCATAACTGGGCGACCCCATGGGGATGCGACACGGCGGCGGTTACTATATCCGGGAACAGACGGAGGTTGACCCGATCCCCGTCTTTTTCCAGCCCGGGATAGAGCGGAATAATGGCGCCGCCGGGACCGTTGACATTGACGGTTTCGGGCAGATCCTCAAAGTCCCATGCTTTCAAACCCAGACACTCCCATTTTTCCCGTTCCTTCCGGAGCGCGTCCGCAAATCCGGACATGATATGGTCTTCCGGAATTTGCTTTTTCAGCACTCCGGCATCGCGGCCGGAGATAATCACCCTTCCCGATGCGTCGGTGACGGCAAGGCGCATTTGCAGGTATTCGGGCAGGCTTGCCTCGCTAAAGGCCGAAGCCGGAACATCCACGCCGAACCGATCGTATATGAAACGGCTCAACGACCCTTTCAGCGATCCCCGGTACATGGGCATCTCTTTTAAAATAACCGACACGGTATCGGCAACCGGCACCAGCCGCTTGCGAAGGGACTTGGGAAGGGCCTTGATCAGCAGCGTGATCTTTTCCTCTATGAGCCCCGGAACAATCCAGTCCGTGGTATCGGCCGGCACGCTGCCCACGGCCGATACCGGCACTTTTATCGTGACACCGTCGTCATCCTTTCCAGGGTCAAAACGATATTCGCAGGAATACGGCCTGCCGCCCAGATCAACGGTGTCCGGAAAACCCAAAAGCCGGGATGCATCCTGGGAAATCGCGAGAAGATCCGATTCGACCATGCATAGAAAACGATCAGACCCCCTGGATTTGATCAACTTCCTCAAGCCAGCCATGTCATAAATCCCGGACAGACGGTGGCGGTAAAAATCAAAAATGGCCTCCTCGCCCACCAGAAGATCCCGCCGGCGCATGCGGTTTTCCATGTCGGAAATCCTTGCGACCAGTTCCCTGTTGCGGGTCATGAAAGGAAGTTCCGCCCTGACATCGCCCTCCACCAAGGCGCTCCGGATAAAAATTTCCGCCGCGCCCTCCGGATCCCTGGGACCGAAAAGCACCGTCCGCCCGGGCACGATCACTAGCCCGTAAAGACTGACCTGTTCGTCGACCACCACGGCTTCCCGCTTCCGCTCCCAGCGGGGATTCCGCCAGGAATAACGGCACTGGGACCCGCCCAGAGATTCCAGCCACTGGCTGTCGATTTCGGCCACGGTGCGGGCGAACAGCCGGGAGGTTTCCACCATCTCGGCGGCCACGATCCATTGGCCGGCTCGGTTGAACAGGCCTGATCCCGGAAATATCATGGCGGTTCGCTGCTTGGCGGCCTGGTAAATATTTTTTTCCTTTTTTACGGCGATATTGCTTAATAACCCGCTCAGAATCGAACAATGAATGGCGGCGTATCCATCTGAAAAACGACCCCCAGGTTTTTTCTTTTCCGCCTGGGGCGAACGCATGGGAGGAGCCGGGGCGCCTGGCATGACCGCGGGATCCGAAGAGGCCGGGCGGGCGGGATGGACAGGGGTTATGACGGCATCCCGGGTTACAAAATGGGCCGATGCCCTCATATCAAACCCGGATTCGATCAGGATATCCACGATCTGTTCATGCACGTCCTGCCATTCCCGCATCCGCTTAAAAGACATGAAATAGGCCTTGCAGAATTTCTTCAGGTCCTTTGCCCGGATCATCAGCTTGCCTTTTCCCGGCTCCCCGAAACAGGCCTTCCATATATTATAAAGGGTGATGAAATCCGATGAGGGATCCCGGAAACGGGCATGGGCCGTCTCGGCCGCCTGCAGGTTTTCCTCGTGCCGTTCCCGGGGATCATTGATGGTCAGGGCCGAAACAATCACGGCCGCCTCGGGCAGGCACCCGTTTTTTTTCGCTTCAATGAGCATCCGTGAAAGGCGGGGATCCAAGGGGATTCCGGCCATGAGCCGTCCCCGGGAGGTCAGGACCATCCCTCCGGACCGCTTTTTCCCCTCCCGGGACGGGGCAATGGCGCCCAGTTCCAGGAGCATATCGAATCCATCCTTAAGCTGACGGGCCGGAGGCGGATCCACAAACGGAAAGTCCCTGATATCGCCAAGGTCCAGGGCGATCATCCGTAAAATGACCTCGGACAGATTGGCCCGCAGGATCTCGGGCGGCGTGTAAAGAGGCCGGGCATTGTAGTCGTCTTCGGTAAAAAGCCGGATGCAGACCCCGTTTTCCAGTCGGCCGCACCGGCCCATGCGCTGATCCGCACTGCTTTTCGACACCGGCGTCACGGGAAGGGACGTGGTCCGGGACTTGGGATCATAGCGCGATATCCGTGCCAGGCCTGTATCCACCACGTAGCGGATCCCCGGCACCGTGATGGAAGTCTCGGCCACATTGGTGGCCACGATGATCTTGCGGCCCGCATGGGGCGCAAAGACCCGCATCTGGTCTGCGGCGGCCAGCCGGGCAAAGAGCGGCAGAAGAACGGTATTTTTATACCGGTGGCCTTCGATGGCCTCGCAGGTCTCCCGGATATCCTGCTCCGTGGGCATGAACACGAGACAGTCCCCTGCCCGGCCCTCTCCAACGATGCGTCCGACGGCATCCACGGCCTTTTCCACATAGGTCTGGTCTTTGGCGTCGTCATCGGGCGCGGCTTTCTCATAGCGGAGTACCACCGGATACATCCGGCCGGACACATCGATGACCGGCGCGTTGTCAAATGCTGCGGAAAACTTTTCCGTGTCAATGGTGGCCGACGTGATGATGAGTTTCAGATCCCGGCGTTTCTCCAGTATACGGCGCAGCAGTCCCAGGATGAAATCAATGTTGAGGCTCCGTTCGTGGGCTTCATCCACGATCAGGGTATCGTATTCATTCAGATACCGGTCTCGCTGGGTCTCGGCCAGGAGGATCCCGTCGGTCATGATCTTGATGAACGCCGATTCCCGGTTGAACCGGTCCTGGAAACGGATTTTATATCCCACGGACCTGCCCGGCGGCTCTTTGAGTTCCTCGGCGATGCGATGGGCCACGGTGATGGCGGCGATACGGCGGGGCTGGGTACACCCGATGATCCCGTCGATACCCCGGCCTGCGTCCAGGCAGAACCGGGGAAGCTGGGTGGTCTTGCCCGACCCGGTCTCGCCGGACACGATGACCACCGGATGTCGGCTGATAGCGGTGATGATGTCGTCACGGCGGGCGACAATGGGCAGATTCGGATCATAGGCCGCCGACGGCCGGTTTTTAAGACGCCGGGTGCGGACCTGCACCGAAGCCCTGGCCTTGGCCTCCAACGACGTCAGTTCCCGGATTTTTTTTTCATGAGCCAGCGCTTCCGGCCCGAGACTCCGGAACCGCCGGATCGTCCGGATCAGACCCGGCCGGTCCACAGTCCTGGCGTTTTGGACCAGACGTTCTATTTTTCTGAGTTGATCCATTTTCATTTTATCATTTGATATTCAAACGCACCCTTTGTTGGTTGCGTTGACAACCGCGGCGTCGGCCCCTTGACTTACAAAGGGCAAACGAGCATCGCCTCCTCCGTCCGCACCGGGATCATTTGGAACGTTTAACTGAATTACCCCCGCCGACAGGCCCTGAGAACTATTCATCACGCTTCCTGCTTTTGCCTGTCTTGCCTTTTGCCCCGCTTGCTTTCATATACAATCCTCTTTCAGGGATGATGATCCGGCCCTTATTTTTGAGATGGTAGATGATTTTTCGGATCTGGGTTTCCGGCAGTCCGGACTTTATCAAAAGATCGATGAATTTGACGCCGTTACGACTTTTACCGATAATTCCTTCAATGATATCAGCTGGTTTCATATTCGCCAACGGCGATGGCGAAGGTGCCTTGACTGCGGCGGCCGGCGTCTTTTTCACGGACTTCCGAGATCCCTTGACATCCAGCTTTTGTATTTTGCCGTCGGCTTTCCGGTCCTGTGTTAACGCTTTTTTTCCGTCTTTCGGGGATATCGGATCAGCGGACCGGCGTGCCGGTTTTTCCGGCTTCTTCTCAAAAGGCGGCGGCTCATCAAGATTGATGCCGAACATATCCCCCAGGTTCGCATCCTGGATCACCCGGGCGCTTTTCTTTTCCGCCTTGTCAAGCAGCTTCCTGGTTTTATCCTTGACGGCGCGGGTCACCAGTTCGTTGACATCCACATGCCGCAGGGCGAAAAAGAGCATCGGGTTTTGATCCAGACGCGCGCCGATGCCGTAAAGGGCTGCGGCCACATGCTTGCACATGGATGCCCAATCCGGGCAGGAGCAGGAAAAATCGATCTCCTCCGGGGCCGGAAAAAGACCTTCTCCCCTGGCCATGAAAATATCCCCCAGCGCTTTGGGGAACCGGCCCTCCAGCAGTTCGGGAAGGACGTCGAACCGGCCCTGGCAGGCCGCCTTGATCCGCTGCCATCTCGCCGGCTTGATCCCGGCGATCGTTATAGAGACTTTATAAGGGTTGGCCTTTGTTCCCTGGACAAGGGCCGAGACCTGGCCGGGGGCGATCTGAAGGTCTAAAACCATGCCGTTGCATACATAACTGCGGCCACGGCCGATGCGGTTGCTGTAATCCGCGTATCGTTCCAGGTTAGCGTTCCATGATTTACCCCACCAGGTCCGAGCGATGGCGCGACCCTCTATGCACACGGGCTGGATGCCGGGATTTTTCTTTTTCAACTGTGCGAGTTTTCGAGCGGCCTTGGCCTTTTTTTCGCCGACGCTGACATACGGTGTATAATTCCAGTATCCCATGCGCATTCTCCTATAAATTTTTAAAGTTGTTCCATTTTGCATTCAAGATGTCATCAAGGCGGCAAGGAGGCGGCGACGCAGGCTTACGTTTTGTAAGTTGAGGAGCCGACGACGCTGCCAACGCAGATGCCGCTTTAATGCGAATTGGAATTAAAGGCTCAGTCTTAACAGATCCATCAGTTCATCGGATTTCATTTCCGTAATCCAATGCTCGCCGGTGGCGGCCACGATCCGATCGGACAGGGCGGCTTTTTCCGTCAGCATCCGGTCGATTTTTTCCTCCACCGTTCCCCGGGTGACAAATTTATGAACCATCACGTTCTTTTTCTGCCCGATGCGAAAGGCCCGGTCCGTTGCCTGGTTTTCCACGGCCGGGTTCCACCAGCGGTCAAAATGAATCACATGGGATGCGGCGGTCAGGTTCAAACCCACGCCCCCGGCCTTGAGCGACAGCACCATAAACGGCACATACCCGCCGCCCTGAAAGCTCTCAACAATCCGCCGGCGTTTGCCCACGGGCACGCTGCCATGCAGGACCAGCCCATCCCGCTGAAAAATACCTGCAAGAAATTCGCGTAAGGGCTCGGTCATTTCCTTGAACTGGGTGAACACCAGGACTCGCTCCCGTTTGGCATAAATGGTCTCGCAGATCTCGCGGAGCCGATCGAACTTGCCGCTGTGGATTTCATCAAACGCGCCGGTGCCCAGATACTGATCCGGATGGTTGCAGATCTGCTTGAACTTCATCAGGGCCGATAGGATCATGCCCTTTCGCTGGATGCCGTCTGTCTCTTCGATGATCCGAGCAATATCATCTACCAGCCGGGAATAGAGAAGCACCTGTTTTTTGCTCATGTCCGCATAGGTTTTCATCTCCACCTTGTCCGGCAGATCGCGGATGACGCTTTTATCGGTTTTCAGCCGCCGAAGGATATAGGGACTGATGACCTTGCGCAGGCGGGCATAACCGGACGGGCTGTCGCTGATGTTTTTGGCGAATGTGCCGAAGGTCTTTGCGGTCCCCAGCAGGCCGGGATTGAGAAAGTCGAACAGGGACCAGAGGTCCGCCAGTCGGTTTTCAACGGGCGTGCCGGTCATGATGATTCGATTTTCCGCAATGAGCTGCTTGACGACCCGGGTCTGCTTTGTTCCGGGATTTTTAATAACCTGGGCTTCATCCAGGATCACGTACTGCCAGGCATGGGCCCGAAGATGGTCATAACGCTGCACCAGCGCATAGGTGGTGATGACCAGGTCCCATGCGTCCAGGTCCGCGGCGGCCGTATCCCCGGACGGGTCCATCCGGCGGCTCCCTTTTTTATTCCGGTTCCCGTTTCCGGTTTCATTCCCGTTGGCCTTGTCGTTGCCGTTGCGCCGGACCGAGGGGTGGCAGACCAGAAATTTCAGTCTCGGAGAAAACCGTTCGATTTCACTGGTCCAGTTGGCGATCAGGGATGCGGGAATGATCAGCAGCGAGGATTTGCGATCCTTTTTCGAGGATGATGGTCCATTGGATGCGGCGGTAAGGGCGCTGATAAACCCGAGCAACTGGATGGTCTTTCCCAGCCCCATGTCATCGGCCAGGCAGGCCCCGAAACCAAGGGAATGCAGAAACCAGAGCCAGTTCAGCCCTTGCTGCTGATAGGGCCGGAGTTCGGCCAGGAAATCTTTCCCCGTGGATACCGGCGGGATCTGGTCCGGCCGGATCATTTTTTCCATGACCGATGCCAGCCACTTGCCGTTGGACACGCCGATATTCTTGGCATCCGTTTCATCCAGCCATTTTTCCGGATGCAATTGCATACGCATGGCATCGCGCAGGCTAATGCCGCCAGCCATCAGGTCCGCGGCCTTTTCATAGGCTTCCAGGGTCTGCCGAATTTTTTCCGGGTCCGCGGCCACCCAGCGGTTTTTAATAAAGGCCAGACCCTCGGATTCCGCCAGAAGACGGCGGGCTTCGTCTTCGGTGATGCCCATTCCTCCCAGGACCAGGCGGGGCGAAAACTGCAAAATCGCATCCATGCCCACCATGGACGGCTTTTTGTCACCAATGGAAATCGTCATGCGCAGACCCGCGCCGCCCGCCTTCCACCAGTCGGGAATACGGCAAAGGACCCCGCACTCCTCATAAATGGGCGCCTCCTTGAGAAACGTAAATGCTTCTCCGGCGGTCCAGGCCAGGGGATGAAAAATCTCGCCCGTTTCCATCAATCCGGCAACCAAGGCGCTTTTGTCCGCGGCCCGATGAACCGTGGTCAGCAGATCGAGCAAGTGTTTGCTGTCCGCGCCGTATTCCTGGAGGGCATGACGCAACGGAAGGTGCCGGGACTTGCCCTGTTCATCGAGGCGGGTGGCGTAAGTGGCCAGAAAGGCAAAGGGGAGGTTTCCGTCTTTGTTTTCCACCAGATGAAAATAGACCCGGCCGGCCAGATGAACATCCGGGCGGTAGGATTGCAGAAACGCCTCCACCGTATCGGAGCGGTTTTGGATCGCCCGGGAAAAGGCCCGGTTCATGCCCTGCCACCAGCCGGACAACACATCCGGCCCAAGGTATTCAGCGCCGGTCATCAGCGGCGCGCGCTGGAGATGCTCATCAACAAGGTCCGCGTCCAGGGGAATGACGGCCTTGTGTCGCAGGCTTTCGATATCCGGGGTGCGACGCAACCGGTGGACAAATGCGGCGGCAAATTGCCGCAGATAATCCAGGGAAGGCGACAAGGGAACCCGGTAATCGCAAAAACCAAGAAACAGGAGCCCTTCTTCCGGGTCTGACTCCCATCGGGAGAAGACGGCATCCTGAAGGGTCCGAGTGTGCGCGTCAAGGGAGGCATGGCCTGGCGCGTACTCCAGATGCGGCGCGCCGTCGGGCATAATGATGAATTGGAGTTCGGGATGAGTGATGGCGGTTTTCTCGGATGATCGCATGGCTTTTTCTGCCAAAATCAGGCATGCAAGTCAACTTCGTTTTTGTACTCGGGCAATCGCATATTCCTGAAAAACAAATTCTGGCTGTCTGTTCTGACAGAGCTTCAGAACAGGGGATTGAAAGATATTTTTATTGCCTGTGAGGATGGGCTTAAAGGGTTCCCGGATGCCATAAAGACGGTTTATCTGGAGGCAAAAATACAACTATGCATTGTCCATATGGTTATCGCCGTTTTTGCGATCCTTATCGGCATTCTCTATGTTTTGGTTATGAAGGGCATCGACACAACCGACCGATATGAGATTCCCACAACGGGGAGGCCGGCAGAAATTGCTCCGTCTTCCGGACCTGGCCGATCAAATCCAGATGACCCTGGATAAGTTCGATCTCTACCATCAATGGCTGATGGAAAATGACGCCGTGCTCGCGCAGATGAACATCGAAGAGCGAATGGCCGCCTTATGGAAAAAAAGAATCGAACTTTTCGGTGAAGACGCCAAGGAAATATGGATTGATGAAGTCATGGCCACTGACTCAAGAAAGGGGAAAATGCTTGATACTCTTGATTTTATCAATGAGTCGCCGGATATGAGCATGAATGAACGGCTTAAATTATACAAAGATACCCTTGAAGAAACCTACAAAGGCACCCCGGAGCAATATTTTCTCGATCAGAAGCCGATCCTGGCCAAAATATTTTTCAGCATTGATTCGGTTCAGGATAATCTCAAGCAGATGTCCCCTGAGCAACGCCAGATGACCATCAACAGCATCCGAAAAGACATGGGATTTACGGAAAAAATGATTCAGGATATGGAAGAAATCGATGCTGACAACAACCGACGATGGGATGTCGGCTTAACATACATGGAGGAGCGCAGGCGCGTTGTTGAACAATACCAGGGAGAGCAGCAGAAAGAAAAAATACAGGAGCTCAGAGAAAAATATTTTGGCGAGGAAGCGCCCTCTATCCAGGCGGAAGAGGAAAACGACGATTTTTTCCGGTTTGAGCGGCCTCGCTACTATGGAAGGAATTAAAGCAACTCAAGGATCTTGACAATTTTTGCACAATGATTATTTTTTTATTAAAATTATTTAACATATTGATATAATGCTTTATTGATCAAAAATTTTTTTACATGACGCAAATCCATATAACGGACCATCAACTTTAACTTAACAGGAGGATGCCACCATGATTACGCGAAGCCTGTTTAATCTGCCGGGATCTCCCTGGCGCAGCCATTTTGATGAACTCAGCCGCATGCGCCGGCAACTCGACGCCCTGTTCGACCGGTATGAAGGGCGTCCGCTGCCGGCAGCCACGGCGGGGGTTTTTCCGCTGATCAACCTGACGGAAGATCATGACGCCTATTACCTGAGGGCGGAGCTGCCCGGCATTACGGCCGGCGATCTGTCCATTGAATCCACGGATAACAATATCGCCATCGCCGGAGAGCGAAAGATTCCCGACGCGGCCCAAAGCGCCCGCTATCATCGGAGAGAACGGGAAGCAGGACGGTTTTCCAGGATGGTTTCCCTGCCCGGCCGGATCAACCGGGATAAAATTGACGCGCGGCTCAATGACGGGGTGCTGACCGTCACGGTGCCCAAGGCGGAAGAGGTAAAACCCAGAAAAATCAGCATTAATTGATCAGTTTTATGCAAACGCGATAAACAAAGGAGGGTCTGTTATGAGCCATCATGACGCCAAAGAGATGCAGGTCAAGGAAAAGCAAGAAGTGCGCGCCCCGGAGCAGACGCAGCCCGGCCTGGTCTTTACTCCGGCAGTGGATATCTTTGAAACCGATCAGGAAATAACGGTGCTGGCCGATCTGCCGGGGGTAAAGCCCAAGGGGCTAAACATTGATCTGCGCGACAATGTCCTGACCATCATGGGGGTGATCGAGCCCTATGAAAAGGAAACCGAACAGGACGTCTTGATCGAATACGAGATTGGAAAATATTTCCGGCAATTTACCTTGTCAAATCTGATCGACCAGGCCAGGATCAATGCCTCGCTCAAAGACGGGGTATTGCACCTCATACTTCCCAAGGCCGAAGCGGCCAAACCGCGGCGCATTGAAATCAAAGCGGCATAAAAAAACCGGGGACAGATTTGGGCCAATGGGGACAGATTTGAAATCTGTCCCCATTGCTTTAGCGGATTATCAAAATTAAAGCCGAACAGGCAGGGATTTTCGCCGATCACCGCGGCGGAAAAAATATAAAACACATAATTTGACTTTGTAAAGATTATTCTTGACATTTCATGCTGAATTTTTTATAGAATTTTTCAGTGTTGTCCGGTTAGGTATTTGCATGTAACCGGGGGTGATATTGTTCTTTGAA
>CAYZXZ010000019.1:0-25114 GCA_964481615.1 uncultured Desulfobacteraceae bacterium
CATATTCCTTTGCAAAGCGGCGATGATGCCGTCCTGAAAAGAATGAACCGCCCCTATTCTTCTAAAATGTTTTCCGACCGGGTGATGGAGATCCGACGCCTCAAGCCAAAAGCGGCCATCGGCACCGACGTTATGGTCGGATTTCCAGGGGAAACCGATGACGCGTTTGAACGGACCCTTGCCTTGCTTGAATCCCTGCCGGTGACTTATCTTCATGTTTTCCCCTTTTCCAAGCGGGAACCTGCCCCGGCCGTGCGCTTTTCCCGTCAGGTGCCGCCGGGAATAATCAAGTCCCGTGCCATGGCCCTTGCCAGTCTGGGCCGACGGAAAAAAATGGCATTTTATGAAAAAATGATCGGGGAAACCGTAAAAGTCGTCATTGAATCCCGCCGGGACCCGTCCACGGGCCGGCTCACCGGCGTCAGCGAAAATTACATCCGGGTGATGATAGACGGTGACGATGGATTTAAAAATCGTATAGTCAACTGCCGTATTACCGCCCGAATCAGCCCCCGTGCCGTATTCGGCGAATTGATATAAAACGGGGTCAAAAATGCTGGTTACAAAAATTTCAATCTCGCTTATAATATCCTTCTTACGATACCATGACAAATAAATGACAGGCATTCCCGGCGGTTTTTGAAAACGTTCGCTCATTGCAATAAACCGCAACAATCAAAAAGGACAGGCCCATGGACAACAAACAAAAGGACATCATCCTGCTGACCATTTCGGATCTTGCCGATGAACTCGATATCAGCACCCGCGCCATTCGATTCTACGAGGAAAAGGGCCTGATCCTGCCGGGACGGACCAAGGGGAATCACCGAGTCTATACCAAACGGGACCGCACGCGTCTTAAACTCATCCTAAGAGGCAAGCGTCTGGGGTATTCCCTGGATGAAATCGCCGAGATGATCGGTCTGGCCGATTTCGATAAGGATGAAGTGGAGCAGTTGAAAACCAGCCTGGAGTATGGCGAAAAGAAACTGAAGGAAATCAATGAAAGAATGGAGGAGCTGATGATTCTCAAACAGGACCTGCTGGCCATTCAGCAGAAAATCCTTAACCGACTTGAAGAAATACGAGCGGGAAAACCATCGCAAATCATAAAGGAGGAGACGGATCATGGCGATCGTTGAATGGAAAAAAGACGGTACCGTGGCCATTGTCGCAATGAGCAACGGAGAAAACCGACAAAACCTTGAATTCGCCAAAGCAATGCAGCAGACTCTTGATGATGTCATCGCGGATGCCGAAATTCGCGCCGTTGTCATAACCTCATCGGATGACCGATGCTGGTCCCTGGGAATCGATATCGACTGGCTCGGAATTCAAATGCAAAACCAGGCATTTCAGAACATCAAGGACTTCATGTACGGTATGAATGCGGTATTTAAAAAACTGCTGACGCTGCCGGTGCCTGTCATCGCCGCCATCAACGGTCATGCGTTCGGAAACGGAGCTATATTGTCATGTGCATGTGATTTCCGGTTTATGAAAGCCGATAGAGGTTATTTCTGTTTTCCGGAAGTCGATCTCGGCATCCCCTTTCTACCCGGCATGATCGCCTTTGTGCGCAAGGCGATTCCCGAATACAAATTCAATGAATTGAAACTGACCGGAAAAAGAGCCGCCGCCCCCGAGCTGGAAACCAGTCACATAATCGAAAAGGCGTGCCTGGATGCCGCATCGCTGACAAATGAATCCCTCGCATTCGCCAGGGGTTTTCAGAAAAAACGGGGAATTTTCGGGGCGCATAAACAACGGATGCACCAGCGGATTCTGGAGATAATGGACGCGCAGGACTCGAAATACATAGACTCCCTGAATCTTATGGTCCTGGATTGATGTGTTCGTTGGGGGAATCTGATCAGGTAAAAGCCGACAGGCTGAAAAATTTCAGCGTCTCCTTTGACTCCCTGATATAGGTTTCCCGGTCGACGCCAAGCATGGGCCGAAAAAAATTTTCCCCGGAAACAAAGTTGTGGATCGCGTTCATGATGAACAGTACTTTCATTTTCGCATCATTGGGAACATTTTTCCGGTCCTTGGAAATCCCCATGGAATAGGCGATGTCGCTGATATATTCCGGGACTTTGAAATCAATGATGCTGCCGTGCCGCGTCTTTGTGAAATAACGGAACAGGGTGAGGTTGGATATTTCCGGATTTGCGAACAGATAATCCGACATCTCCTCGATGGCGATTTCAAGCCGCTCCTCAAGAGGCCGGCCCTTGACGATTTTCTCGACTTCGATGAGCTTTTGGCGCAACCCATCGCTGATGTCCCGGATGACCGCTTCATACAGATCTCCCTTTTCTCCCCAGTGGTAATAGAGGGTGGAGATATCGATATCCACGGCTTTTGCGATCATCCGCGTGGTGGTTCCGTGAAACCCGTATTCGCCGAAGATTTTCCGGGCCGAAGTCAGTATTTTCGCCTTCATGGATTCGGGATTCTGTTTTGCCTTTTCAAGAGATGATGCCATATATTTTTGCCTTTTAAATATCGTTGTATAGTTGAAAAATCATCAAATAACGCCGGAGGCTTCCCACTCTTTAATGTTTTCTTCTGAATAGCCGAAGGACCTGAGGATATCTGCGGTATTTTCTCCGAAATCAGGAGGCGGCGTCCGCACCGAACCCGGCGTATCGCTCAATTTGACCGGAATACCGATCCCAGTACTAACCCCGCCGTTTTTATCAGGGATTTCAACGACCATTTCACGCGCACCAAACAGTGGAGATGCCAAGGCTTCCTCCACGGTTCTGACCGGAGCCCAGCAAATATCGATGCCGATCAGTTCCTTCTCCCACTGCGCCTGGGTCTTCTGCCGGAAACGCTGTTCCATGAAATCAATCAGCTCCTGTCTGCGGGAATCATCATATTGGAGAGGAGTGTATTCTGGCACTTTGAAATGGTCACAGAGATTTTTCCAGAACCGGTTTTCCACAGCACCGATGGACAAGTATCGATGATCGGCTGTTTCATATACATGATAGCAAGCATACCTGTGGGACAAAATCGTGTCGGACCGGCTGATCGGCCGACCGGTCAGTTTGCCTAGATTCAGAGCCAGCGACAGCAGTGTCATGCTCCCGTCGGTCATGGAAATGTCGATATACTGGCCCCGGCCTGTGTTTTCGCGGGCATGCAGGGCCGTAAGAATACCGATGACCGCGTAAAGCGCCCCGCCGGCCATGTCGGCAATCTGAATGCCGGGAATGATTGGGGAGCCGTTTTTAACGCCGATCAGATCCAGTACGCCGGCAATACTGAGATAATTGACGTCATGTCCCGCCGTGTCACGGTATGGGCCGGTTTGTCCATAACCGGTGATGGAACAATAAATAATCTTCGGATTGATCCGTGAGACCGCGACATAATCCACGCCCAGCCGCTGGGTGACCCCCGGGCGGAAACCTTCAATAATAATATCGGCATGTTGTGCCATTTCCAGAAAAATTTTCCGGCCGGTTTCCGTTTTCAAATTAAGAGTCATATGCTCCTTGTTCCGATACACCGGTGCGTTTGCCCCGGCCTCGGACGCGAATCGCCGATCCTCGATGGCGATGATGCGCGCCCCGTGGTCGGCCAGAATCATCGAACAGAACGGCCCCGGCAGCAACCGTGACAGATCCAGGACGGTTATCCCGGCCAGCGCCCCCTTGTTTGTCATTGTATCCCTCCAGTCGGGTATTTACCCGGTATTGTCGGTTTTATTATAAAAAAAATTCAATCAAACGTTTGATTCAATCAATCGATTGAAAACATTAAATGCTTGTCTGCTCGAAGTCAACAAAGATTTACGAAACCATCCCGCATGAATCCATCTGCACCGGCACGGGGCGGCTAAATCGCTTTTATTTCACCGCCGGCTCCTGGATGGAATAATGTGTTGCCATGTATCGGCGCTTACCTGAGGCAATGATTTTTTTTAAAAACCATTTTTTAAAAAAACTTTTGACACCCGTTTTGAAAGAGCATATTATGGCTCCATCATTTGATGGAATAATTTGATTAGAAAAAAGGCTGAAAAAATTTCATCAACTTTTCAGGACACTTTAAACGTGTTGGAACCATCGTCCGATGAAAACCAGTTCCCGCATATCTACGATATTGACCCGGGTGATCATGCAACGCTCATGTCAACCGGCTTTTTTCAGACATGCGGCGCCTCATCCCAGACTGCTTACTGTATTGCCGGCATTATTAACATATTCAAAACGATTAAGGAGGATCCAAAATGGCGCTGAACCTTGATGCCGTCGGGAAAAAAATCGGTCCCGTCACCAAAGACTACACTTGGAAGGATGCGGTGCTTTACGCTCTGGGTGTGGGTGCCGGATTTTCAGAACCCGAGTACACGTATGAAAAAAATCTAAAAGTCATCCCCACTTTTTCCATTGCCTCGATTTTTGATTTCATCCCCCATATTGGCGTGAATGCCAACGTAAATCTTGCCGGCATTATGCACGGCGAGCAGGATCTGATTTTCCACAACCCTATTCCCGTTGAAGGGACACTTACCACCGAAGGAAAAATCATCCATATATATGACAAGGGCAAAGGCAAAGGCGCCCTAGTCATCGGTGAAAGCGAAACGCACCATTCTTCCGGTAAAAAACTCTTTACAAGCATCCTGACGGTTTTCTCAAGGCTGGATGGCGGGTTCGGCGGCCAGAACGCGCCCGTGGAAACTTTCTCATTTCCGGAAACAAATCCGGATTTCGAGGTAGAAGCTCTCCCTTCTCCGGACCAGCCACTGATATACCGTCTGTCCGGAGACCTGTTCGCGCTCCATGCCGATCCTGAATTTGCAAAAATGGCCGGTTTTGAAAAACCGATCATGCACGGACTCTGCACTTACGGTTATGCCTGCCGAACCTTGATCCAGAATCTGATGCCCGGTGAACCGGAAAAACTGCGTAGGCTGAAATGCCGATTTTCCCGGCCCCTTTATCCGGGAGATCCCATCAAAATCCAGGCATGGAAAACCGAATCCGGCAAAGCCCTCTGGAAAGTGACCAACACCAGAACCAATGAAGATGTCATCACCAACGGCCTCTGTGAATACGGCGATATCCCCAAAGATGAAATCAGGTTCGACGACAGGGTGGCCATCGTGACCGGGGCCGGCGGAGGGCTGGGTAAAATTTACGCTCTTGAACTGGCCAAACGCGGTGCCAAAGTCGTTGTCAATGATCTCGGCGGCAGCCGGGACGGTGAAGGCGGCGGCAAGGGCCCCGCGGATAAGGTTGTGGATGAGATCAAAGCCGCCGGCGGCGAAGCCGTGGCTAACTACGACAATGTTTCTACACCCGAGGGCGGTGAGAATATCGTTAAAACCGCACTGGATGCCTTCGGCACCGTGGACATTCTGATCAATAATGCCGGAATCCTGCGGGACAAGAGTTTCCTGAAAATGGACCCGGAAAACTGGCAGGCGGTCCTCGATGTCCACCAGACGGGCGCCTATAACGTCACCCGCCCCGCATTTACGGTCATGCGGGAAAAAGGATACGGCCGCATCGTCATGACCACTTCCGCCGCAGGTCTTTACGGCAATTTCGGACAGACCAACTATTCTTCGGCAAAAATGGGGCTGATCGGCCTGATGAATACACTGAAAATCGAAGGGAAAAAATACAATATTTTAGTCAATACCGTCGCCCCCATCGCGGCCTCGCGACTCACCGAGGATATCCTGCCCAAGGAATTCTTTGAAAAGGTCAAGCCCGAATTCGTCTCGCCCATGGTGCTTTATCTTTGCTCGGAAAAATGCAAGGTCAACGGTTTTATCTACAATGCCGGCATGGGATTTTTCAATCGGGCCGCTGTTGTCACCGGCAATGGAACGGTGGTGGGCGACGGCAAGTCCATTCCCTCGGTGGAGGCGGTCGTGGCTCATCTGGATCAAATCGGCTCACTCAAGGACGGAAAGGAATATTTTGAACTCAACGAGCAGGTGGGCGACATGATCAATGCCTTTTCCGCACCGGCGGCAACCGCCGAACCTGCCGCTAAAAAAGGGGGGTCGGTAACTGATGTGTTTGCCTCCATGCCCGGCGCGTTCAACAAGGATGCCGCCAAGGGGGTCGCCGTTGTTTTCCAGTACCATATTTCCGGCCCCGGAGGCGGGGACTGGTTCTGCGACATCAAGGACGGTGAATGTACGGTGGCATCCGGCGTTCACGATAAACCCACCTGTACTCTGAAAATGACGGACAGTGATTTTCTGGACATGATCAACGGCACACTGCCGTCCATGCAGGCCTACACGTCGGGCAAACTCAAAATCGACGGGGATGTTATGAAATCCCAGCTCATCGGAAAACTGTTCAAAATGTAAACCAGGTATGAAAACCGATATGCGAAACATTTCGAGAGGAGATTAAAAATGATAGGAATCACATCTTACGGCGCATACATCCCCCGCTTAAGATTAAACCGGATGTCCATATACCAGAGCATGGGGTGGTTCGCCCCGGCTCTGATCATGGTTGCCCAGGGGGAGCGATCCATGTGCAACTGGGACGAGGACGCCGTCACCATGGCGGTGGCCGCAGCCAGGGACTGCCTTAGAGGTTTTGACAAAAGCAAGCTTGACGCCTGTTTTCTTGCTTCGACCTCGCTGCCGTTCGCGGACCGGCAGAATGCCGGCATCGTGTCTACAGCATTAAACCTCAGAAACGATATCCTCACATCCGATTTCACCGCATCCCAGAAAGCCGGCTCTACGGCTCTGCTCACGGCCATGGAATCGGTCATGGGTGGCGCACGGAAAAACATACTGGTCACGGCATCCGACATGCGGGAAACCAAACCGGCCTGGTTTCATGAAATGTGGTTCGGTGACGGGGCAGCGTCGTTGACCGTTGGCGATGAAAATGTCATTGCCGAATTCAAGGGATCTTATTCCGTATCGTATGATTTTGTGGACCATTACCGCGGCGCACAGAAAAAATACGATTACAACTGGGAGGAACGCTGGATCCGTGATGAAGGGTATTCGAAAATCATTCCCGAAGCCGTCACCGGTCTGCTCAAAAAACTCAATATGACCATGGACCAGGTCGACAGGCTGGTCTATCCTTGTTTTTTCAAGGCGGAACATGCTAATATCGCAAAAAAACTCGGTGCCGCAAAGGAAAAGGTCATCAACAACCTTCATGAAGTGTGCGGCGAAACCGGATGCGCCCATCCCCTGCTCATGCTGACAAAGGCCTTGGATGAAGCCAAACCCGGGGATCGCATCCTGATGGCGAGTTTCGGCCAGGGATGCAACGCCTTTTTGTTCGAGGTGACCGAAAAGATCGAACAGCTTCCGGAAAGGGATAAATTCAAGGGCACCCTTGAACTCAAGGAGACCACTGATAATTATTCCAAATTTCTTGTGTTCAGGAATTTGATCAATCCTGAGATGGGGATCCGGGCCGAATCACCTACCCAGACCGCCCTTACCGTTCTCTGGCGGCGGCGCAAGATGCTGCTCGGGCTTGTGGGCGGCAAATGCCGGGAATGTGGCACCGCCCAATTCCCGAAGACACAGGTCTGCGTCAACCCGGCGTGCACGGCCCGTCACAGCCAGGATGATTATGAATTCGCCGATGTTCCCGCAAAGATCAAGACCTTCACCGGTGATCTGCTGGCCGTCTCTCTGGAGCCGCCCCATAAATACGGCATGATCCAGTTTGAAGGCGGCGGCCGTTTCATGGCTGATTACACGGACTGCAAGCAGGAAGACCTTAAGGTCGGCCTGCCGGTTCGGATGGTGTTCCGCAAACGCACCGAAGACAAAGACCGTGGCTTTGTCAACTACTTCTGGAAGGCCACCCCGGTTCCTGGGGCCGCCGAAGAGATGAACAAAATCAATTTCAACGGCCGGGTGGCCATCATCACCGGCGCTGGCGGCGGTCTGGGACGGATTTATGCCCTTGAACTGGCCAAACGGGGCGCCAGAATTGTGGTCAACGATCTGGGTGGAACAAGGGATGGTTCTGGAGCGGGATCATCTTCTCCCGCGGACAATGTGGTGGCTGAAATCAAAGCCTTGGGCGGCAAGGCCGTGGCCAATTACGACAACGTGGCCACTCCCGAAGGTGGTGAAAATATCGTCAAGGCCGCAATGGATGCCTTCGGCCGCGTGGACATCCTGATCAACAACGCGGGCATACTCAGAGACAAGAGTTTTCTCAAGATGGATCCGGAAAACTGGGCAGCGGTCATGGCGGTTCATCTCAACGGAGCCTATCATGTCACCCGGCCGGCTTTTGCGGCCATGCGGGAAAACGGTTTCGGCCGCATCGTTATGACCACTTCGGCTGCGGGACTCTATGGCAATTTCGGTCAGACCAATTATTCCACAGCCAAAATGGCTCTGGTGGGCCTTATGAACACATTGAAACTGGAAGGCCGGAAATACGACATCAAGGTCAACACCATCGCACCCATTGCCGCGTCCAGGCTCACGGAAGACATCATGCCGCCGGAGATTTTCGAAAAGATGAAACCCGAATTCGTCTCGCCACTGGTGCTCTATCTTTGCAGTGACGGATGCCAGGCCAGCGGACAGATTTTCAACACCGGCATGGGATATTTCAACCGGGTGGCCATACTGACGAACCCAGCAGTTCAGCTTGGCGATGAAAAGAATTTTCCAACGCCCGAGGAGATCAGTGAAAACATCGACAAAATCAATGATATGACCGGCGCAAAGGAATACGATGATCTTAACGCGGCCCTCTTTGATCTGATGGCACCGCCCAAGCCCGCCAAGGCGGAACCCACGGCGGATGCCGGAACCGGCGGCGGGATGAGCGTCGCCGAGGTCTTCCAGAAAATGCCAGAGGCGTTCAATGCCGAAAAGGCCAAAGGGGTGGACGTGGTGTTCCAGTACCACATTTCCGGTCCCATGGGCGGAGACTGGACCGTGAAGGTCAAGGATGTGGCCTGCACCGTTGAAACAGGCAAGGCCGACAAGCCGACCTGCTCGCTGCGCATCGTGGATACGGATTTTGTCGATATGATTTCCGGAAAACTCGATCCCATGCAGGCTTTCACGTCGGGCAAGCTGAAAATCGATGGCGACGTGATGAAATCCCAGCTCATCGGAAAACTTTTCAAACTCTCATAAAAGACGGATCCGTCTTAACATACAGGAGGAAATACCATGGCTACAGGAATAAAAGACAAAGTCGCCATCATCGGAATGGGATGCACGAAATTCGGCGAACGCTGGGATGTGGGCGCGGAAGAACTGATGCTTGAAGCGTTCGACGAGTGCCTGGCCGATGCCGGATTGGAAGTAAAAGACATAGGGGCCGCCTGGTTCGGTACCTGCATGGATGAAGTCAATGTGGGTAAAACCGCCATGCCCCTGGCCACCTCCCTGCGGCTGCCAATGATCCCGGTCACCCGTGTGGAAAATTATTGCGCCACAGGCACCGAGGCGTTTCGCGGGGCCTGCTACGCGGTTGCATCCGGAGCCTATGATATCTGTCTGGCTTTAGGCGTTGAAAAGCTCAAGGATACCGGTTACGGGGGTCTGCCGGGCGGCGGTTCCAGTGCGGGAACCCTGTTGTGGCAGTGGTGGCCTAACCTGACGGCTCCGGGATCGTTTGCCCAGCTTGCTTCCGCCTACGGCGCTAAATATAAGGTCAAGGATGCCGATATTAAAAGGGCCATTGCACATATTTCAGCCAAAAGCCACGCCAATGGCGCGTTGAATCCCAAAGCCCACCTTCGCAAGGTCGTCACCGAAGACCAGATCATGGCATCGCCCATCATCGCCCATCCCCTGGGACTGTTCGACTGCTGCGGCGTGAGCGATGGATCGGCATGCGCTATTGTCACGACCCCGGAAATCGCCAAAAAACTTGGCAAAAAGGATTTCGTCACGGTCAAGGCATTACAGCTTGCACTGAGCAGCGGCGAAGAAACCGCGTTTAACGACTGGGACTGCGATCATTTCATGACCACCACCAAATGCAGTCTCAAGGCTTATGAAGAAGCCGGCGTCAAGAACCCTCGTGAGGAAATCAGTATGATGGAGGTACATGACTGCTTTTCCATCACCGAAATGGTGACATACGAGGATCTTCACATTTCCCCGCGCGGCAAAGCCATCAATGATATCATGGACGGATTTTACGACAGCGACGGCCAGGTGCCCTGCCAGATCGATGGTGGACTCAAATGCTTCGGTCATCCCATCGGCGCGTCCGGGCTCCGCATGATTTATGAAATGTATCTGCAACTGCACGGCCGGGCCGACAAACGCCAGATCGAAAACCCGAAACTCGGCCTGACCCACAACCTGGGAGGATTCCCCTTCCAGAATATCTGCAGTATCTCCATTATCGGGAAATATTAAAAGCACCCGCCGCATTGCGGCGGTCAAATTCAGGATTACAGAATATTAAGGAGGAACAATCATCATGGCCCAGTATATCGCGGATCGACGGGATGTCGAATTTGTACTTTATGAACAGCTTGACGCGGAAAAACTCACCAAATTTGAGAAATACGGCGATTTAAACCGTAAGGCATTTGACATGGTGGTCAATGAAGCCCGGAATTTCGCCATCAAGGAAATTCTGCCCACCTATGCGGATGGAGATAAAAATCCTGTTCGGTATGAAAACGGGCAGGTCATCGCTCCGGAATCCTTCCGACGGCCCCTGGAGCTCTTCCGAAAAGGTGAATGGACTGCCATGAGCGAAGATCCGGAACTTGGCGGCCAGGGGCTTCCCATCCTGATAACCCAGGCGGCCAGTGAATACCTGATCGGCGCTAATTTCGCGTTTGCGGCATATGCGGTCCTGGGACACGGCACCGGCAAAATGATCGAACTCTACGGCACCGACCTGCAGAAAAAGATGTTCTTAAAAAACCTTTATACCGGAAAATGGGCCGGCACCATGGTGCTCACCGAAGCCAACGCGGGTTCGGATCTTGGAGCCCTGACCACCACGGCAACGAAAAACCCCGACGGCACCTACAATATTTCCGGCAATAAAATTTTTATCACCAACGGCGACCAGAACCTGATCGATAATATCATTCATCCGGTTCTGGCGCGTATCCAAGGCGCACCCGCCGGCACCAGGGGAATTTCCCTTTTCATCGTCCCCAAAGTCTGGGTAAATGAAGACGGCAGTCTGGGAGAACCAAACGACGTGGTCTGCACCGGCATTGAGGAAAAAATGGGGCTTCATGGCAGCCCCACATGCTCGCTGGCGTTCGGATCCAAGGGAAAATGCCGCGGCCTTCTGCTGGGCGAAGAAAATAAGGGAATCCGGGTCATGTTTCACATGATGAACGAGGCCAGGCTGGGTGTCGGGCTTCAGGGCCTTAATCACGGCTCATCCGCGTATCTGTATGCCGTCAATTATGCCAGGGAAAGGCTCCAGGGAAAGGAACTCGAAAAAATGACGGATGCGGAAGCGCCTCAAGCCGCCATCATCCGTCATCCGGACGTCCGAAGAATGCTGATGTGGATGAAGGCTCACGTGGACGGCATGCGCAGTTTCATCTATTATGTGGGACACCTTTTCGACATGGAGGAATGCGCTGGAACACCCGAGGAAACCGAACGGTATAAAGGCCTGATCGATTTGCTCACCCCCTTGGTCAAGGCCTACTGCACCGACCGGGGCTATGATGTCTGCGTCCAGGCCATGCAGGTCTATGGCGGGTACGGCTACACCAAGGAATATCCCGTGGAACAGTTGACGCGAGACTGTAAAATCGCCTCCATTTATGAAGGCACCAACGGCATCCAGGCCATGGACCTGCTTGGCCGCAAACTCGGCATGAAAAAAGGGGCCGTGGTCATGGAATTTCTGGGTGAAATCCAAAAAACGATTGCCACCGCCAAATCCATTGATGAACTGGCCGATATGGCCGCCAAATTGGAAGCCGCGGTCAACCGTTTCGGTGAAACCGCCATGCATATCGGGAAAACAGCGATGTCACTGGAATTCAAGACCGCCTTTGCCAACGCCTATCCCTTCATGGAAGCCATGGGGGACCTGATTATGGCATGGATGCACCTGTGGCGCGCCACCATTGCGATTCCGAAACTCAAAACCCTTGCCGGCGGCCTGGATGCGGCCGTTATCGCTGAAAAAGCCGAAAAAAACAAGGATATTGCTTTTTATGACGGACTCTATAAAACCGCGACATATTACATCCATTCCATCCTGCCCGTAACCCTCGGCAGAATGAATGCCATCTTTGCCACCAGCGATGCTGTGGTGAGCATGGGTGAAAAATCATTCGGCGGGATATAAAGCAGATATACGAGCCTGACGGCGATGAGGACGGATTTGATACCCGTCCTCATCGCCTTTTGATCCATTCCGATATTAAGTTCCGGGATTTATCTCTAAAACCTGTGTCTAAAAACCTGTTGACGCTATCGTCAATTCCGTATAAAATATTACGGAACGATCATCCGATTCGATCGTAACCTTTCCCAAGCAAGGAGCCAATGATGCTGCCCGAATTTTTTGAATTCTACAACCCCACGAAAGTCGTCTACCAGATCGGCATCGCAACAAACCTGAAGCCGGAACTCGACATCATCGGTATTAAAAAATATTTCATCATCTCCGACCATATCATCTCGGACCTGGGACTGGTGAAGAAAGTCGCGGACGGGCTTGCAGACGCCGGATTTGAAACCGTGGGTCAATTTCTGGATGTGGCACAGGACGCCCGGCTCAATGATGTTAAAAGGTGTGCGAAACTGGTGAAGGACTCCGGAGCCGAAGGCATTATATCCATTGGCGGCGGCAGCGTCATTGACACGGCCAAGGCGGTCAACATTCTCTTTTCCGTGGGAGGGGACTTGGTGGAAGATTATTCCGGCGCCCATCTCCTTACCCGGCCCTTGAACCCGCACATCGTCATTCCCACCACGGCAGGCACCGGCAGCGAAGTCACCATGGCCGCTGTAATCTACGACGAGGATAATAAAGAAAAACTGATGTTTCCGGATAAATTCCTGCTCCCCAACCTGGCCGTGCTCGATCCGGAAATGACCCTTTCCCTTCCCCCGAAAATGACGGCCGCCACGGGAATGGACGCTCTGACCCACGCGGTTGAAGCGTATATCGGCATTCAAGCTTCCCCGATATCCGATGTCTTTGTCACGGGCGCCATAGACCTGATCATGAAAAACCTGGTCCGGGCCACGGAAAACGGCGATGATATCGAGGCCAGGGGCGGCATGCTGATCGCGGCTTCCATGGCTGGTGTCGCGTTCACCCATTCCATGGTCTCGGTCGTTCACAGCATGGCGCATGCCGCCGGTGCCCATTACCGGGTCCCTCACGGTGTGGCCAACGCGATTTTTCTTCCCCATGGCCTGGAATACAATTTTGACTTCATTTACGAAAAACTGGCCCGGCTGGCCCCGGTCATGGGGGAAACCGCCCAGGGACTTTCGGAAGAAGAAACCGCCAGAAACGTTATTTCCGCTATCCGCAACCTGACGGGCAAGCTGAATGAGCTTGGCGCCCTTCCCATCCGGCTTAGGGACGCGGGCGTTCCCGAGGACGGACCGGCCGTGATTCTCGAAGGCGCCCTTAATGACGGTTGTACTTTTTACAATCCGCGTCCCATAGAGGGCGACGAACTGCTGCCGTACATTCAAAACGCCTATTAGTTGATGGAATCGTAAAAACTTGTTACGCGCCGCCTTACGGCAATTTTTGCAGAAACGAACTCTGATGATGTTCGTTTAGAGTTTTTTGTGATCGTAATCTTGGAATCAATTCATTTTTACCGGAAAAGGGGAAATCATCATGGGTATGTTTGAAAGCGCTGAAAAATTTGAGGAAGTGCTGGTTGGCTTTTTTAGACACATGGCGGCGACGAAGACCATCGCGGACAAACTTCTGGCATCCAAGCTTGTCATCCGTTTCATTTATTCGGAACCGGATGTGGTTATCGTGGTGGATTGTTCCGGCGAGCAGATCGACGTGCGTCCTCATGATACCGAAACCAAGGCCATTGTTGAAATGTCCATGACGGCTGATATCGCCCATCGCTTCTGGTTCGGCAAGGTCAACCTGACCAGCGCCCTGACTCGCAAGGAAATGGTGGCAAAAGGACCGATTCCCAAAGTCCTCAAGCTCCTTCCGGCGGTTCAGCCGGCCTATGCCATGTATCCCCAGTATCTTGACGCCAACGGATATGAGAAGTACAACATCACCAGAGCCTATAGGCCGCCGTCGGCCTGATTTCAAGTAAATAAATTTGAACGGTTTTAAAAAAAGATGTGAAAGGGTTTAAACATTACTGTTTTCACCCTGCTTTTCGTGTTTTTCCAATTTCTTGAACCCGGAATTTAAGGATAAAGACCATGGGCGGTTATGCAGGACAACTTCTATATATTGATCTGACGTCGGGCCTTATTGAAAAAAAACAACTGGATATGCAATTTGCCCGACAATATATCGGTGGGTTGGGATTCGGTGCCCGGATTTATCTGGATTTGATCAAAGACAAACCGGATGTGGATCCCCTGTCTCCGGAAAATCCTTTCGTGCTGATGACAGGCCCCCTGACCGGGCTTAAAATGGACGGTGTTGCCCGCTGGACTGTTGGCACACGTTCCCCTCAGACCGGATTCTGGGGGGATTCCAATGTCGGCGGTTTTTTCGGCGCTTATCTGAAATTTGCCGGTTATGACGGCATGGTGATCACCGGGCGGGCGGAAAAGCCCTCCTATATTTTCATTAATGACGATACCGTTGAAATCCGCGATGCCGGTAAATACTGGGGCATGGATACCTATGAAACCAATGACCTGATGACGGCGGATCTCAAAAGTCAGTCCAAACGCACGGGACAGGTGGTCTGCATCGGACCGGCCGGCGAAAACCGGCTCCGATTCGCCTCCATCATCAACAACAAGCGGCATGCCGCCGGACGTACCGGCATGGGTGCCGTCTGGGGCGCGAAAAATCTCAAGGCCATCTATGCCGCAGGTTCGGGAACAGTTTCTCCGGTCCATCCGGAAAAACTCAAGGAACTCAAAAACGAACTCAAATCCATTTATGAAGACAGCATCTATATCGCGGCCCTCCAGGCCAGCGGAACACCCGCTCACATCGACGTGGGGGCCATCAGCGGCGATGTTCCCATCAAAAACTGGCTCATGACCGAGTGGGAAGGCTTCAATGAAATCGGTCCGGTCAACATCGAGGAAAAGATCCATGCCGGGCACAAAACCTGCTATGGCTGCAGCGTAGCGTGCAAAAAGGACGCTGAAGTCAAGGACGGGCCCTTCAAGATGGCAAAAGGTCCCTCTCCGGAATACGAGACAGTGGTCAGCTTCGGCTCCCTGTGCTTAAACGACAGCATCGAATCCATTGCCAAGGCCAATGAAATCTGCAACCGCTGCGGCATGGACACCATCACCTGCGGCGCCACCATCGCCTTTGCCATTGAATGCTTTGAAAACGGCCTGATCACCGAAGCCGATACCGATGGGTTGAAACTGAACTGGGGCAATTCAGAAGCCATCGTGGCAATGACGGAAAAAATCGCCAAAAAAGAAGGCTTCGGCGCCATTCTGGCCGAAGGCAGCGCAAAAGCCGCAAAAAAAATCGGGAAAAACGCCACGGATTTTCTAACCACCGTTAAGGGCCTGGAAGCACCCATGCATGACCCGCGCAGTTACCACGGATACGGTCTTGCCTACGGTGTTTCTCCCAGGGGGGCCTGCCATGAGGCCAGCCTCAATTTCGCCGTGGAAGGCGGGGCCATGTATATTCCGGAAATCGAGGCCCTGGTCATGCCCCTTGATGAGATGACCAGTGAAAACCGCGCGGAACTAAACGTGGCCTGCCAGGATTACGGCATGTTTTTCTTAAGCTGCGCCGTCTACTGCAACCTGGGCGCTGCGCCGCTTAACGCAACCCAGGCAGTGGCCATGATCAATGACGTCACCGGATTTGACTACACCCTTGAAGAAGTGATCGATATCGGCCGTCGCGTTTGGTATCTCAAGCGTGGGCTTTCCAACCTCTTTGGGGCAAAGGCCGATGACGACCGGCTTCCCAAGCGCCTGATGACCCCAATGAAAGACGGTCCCTCTGCGGGCAGCCTGCCGGACATGGATAAAATGCTGGCCGAATTTTATGCACTGCGGGGATTTGACGACAACGGCGTACCGGGAAAAGCGGTTCTCGAGAAGGTGGGACTGTCGGATCTTGCCGCACTGCTGCATGATCACACAGCCTGACATAAAGGGTTCTATCAAAACAATACAAACACACGACCGGCATTCCACTAAAAACAGGCCCCGCTCCTGAAGGCGCAGGGCCTGTTTTTAGTGGAATGCCGGCAAGGTCAAACAGCAGGTCATCGCCACCATCGGCCGAATGGATCAGCTTCAGGAAAAGGGCAGGGTAGAGACCCTGATCCGCTTGCTTTCTCGGTTCTCCGACAAATGGCGTCGGGATTACCTGATTCCCGGCATTGTGGTGTGGGAGGACGGAGGGCGTAAGCCCTCCTACTACCCGATTCTACTTATGATTCGTAGATACATGCTTACTCAACATGCATGTATTAATAGCTCTGTCAAATAATTTAAAGAACAGAGAAGAAAAATGGGATTGTATGAAAAATACATTTTACCGAAGATGATCGAGTTTGTTTGCAGTGGGAAACCAATCATGTATCAGCGCAAAAAGGTTGTCCCTTTAGCGAAGGGCCGTGTCTTGGAAATCGGCATTGGCTCTGGATTGAATTTGCAATTTTACGATTCTTCAAATGTTGAATATGTATGGGGCTTAGACCCATCTGTTCAGATGCGAAAGATGGTTGAAAAACGAGTAAAAAATGTTCAATTTGAGGTTGAATTCATAGGCATGTCTGGTAACGAGATCCCTTTGGATTCGAATAGTGTCAACACAGTTTTAGTTACCTATACATTGTGTACGATCCCGGATGTGGTTCAATCGCTTTGTGAAATGCGTCGCGTGTTAATGCCGGGAGGCGAGTTGATTTTTTGCGAACATGGACTTGCTCCCGATGAAGATGTTCGGCGATGGCAAAATCGTATGAATCCGATATGGAAGCATATAGGGGGAGGATGCAATCTAAACAGACCTATTCCGGATCTCATAGAACAAGGGGGGTTCAAAATTAATAACATCGAGACAATGTACATCCCTGGGTGGAAGCCGGCATGTTTTAATTACTGGGGTTCGGCTGTTCAAAGGTAATATAAAATCAGATGTTTGCGTTGACTTTTCGTATAACGCCGTGCTCGAACTCAAGCGTTTTACGGAAAAGAACCATATCCATCTTTTGGCATTCTATCTTTTATTTGTTCCATAATCAGCAGCCGCACGCTTTGAGCGGCACAATCTGTTTAAACCAAAAGGAGATCAAAATGCGAAAAATGACAGTTTTGGCGATACTGGTGATGTTGGTGTCCGTTTTTCAATTCGCAACGGTTGCTGTTGCAGAATCCGGCGGCGCAATGGGGCTGGTGGGGATTCTCACCAGTCAGCTGGGCGTGACCGAATCCCAGGCCGCGGGCGGGGCTGGCGCGCTGTTTGGCATGGCAAAAGGGGCGTTGTCGGACAGCGACTATGGCCAGGTGGCCGGAGCTTTGCCGGGCATTGAGGATCTGATCAGCCAGGCCCCTCATGTTTCGCAGAAAAAGTCGGATCTGGCGGGTAAACTCGGCGGCGTGACCGCGGGCATGGGCTCGCTCAAGAGTGTTGCGGACAGCGCCAGTGGCATGGCCCTGGTAAACGACCAGTTTGCCAAGCTGGGGCTGGATGCGGGCATGGTGTCCCAATTCATTCCGATTGTTCTGTCGTATGCGAATTCCGCCGGCGGTGAAACCGTCATGAACCTGCTGAAGGGCGTCTGGAAGTAAATACATATCCGGGGTGTTGTCGGCTGCCGAAACGCCAACCCTTTTATTGGCATCAACACGCAAGCCACTCACGAATTTTTTCATACGCGTCCGGATGGTTGAGTACGTCTATATGGTTCATTTCATATCCGATCCACGTGTGAGAATCTGGAAATGATAAACAAAGGGCGGGGTTCTTGTGTCGGCCGAGGGCGCTGTTGAGCGGTACGAGCCCGTCACCGATGAGCAGGCTTCGGATATCGCCCGTCTGTTTTCCCGTAGTCGCGCCGATGGCGTAACACGCCGCGCTTGACGGAAGGGGAGTCGGCTGCCGTTGGTCGTCCGATCGATCGAACCGATTCCGTCCCGCCCGGTCTTCGTCGATGATGTTGCCGTATCGGAGATCGGTGATCCCGGCGCTTCTGATATTGCCGAGACGAACAAAGGGACGAGTGTAAGGGGTTATGCCGAGAACGGCGTTAAGCAGATTTCCCCCGCGCTCAAGGGGTGCGCCATGGTGGGGGGAACAGAGAAATACAATATGTTTCACGCGCTGCATCCAGTCTTGGCTCTCGGTTTTTCCATAGTGAAAGGCGCTTCGAGTGATAAGTCCTCCCATACTGTATCCGATGATAGTCACTTCTTCCACCCGGACCGGCCACGCTGCAAGCAGGGATGCCATTACATCGGCGAATTGGCGTCCGTTATCGGAAATATGACGCCCGCTGTTGTAATGAAGATAAACAGGCGTGTATCCAAGGTCACGGGAAAGAGCCTTTCCGTGGTCGTGCCCGCTTTTTTCCCATTGCAGATCGTTCATGCAGAGACCGTGCACCATCACGAGCAGTTTTCCTCCTGCCTGCGGGATCGCCCCGGCCAGTGAACGTTTATCGAGTTCCAGCGGTTTTCCGTTTAGACGAAACCGCATGGGAATCGCCAGCGGGTTTTGCGTGGCCGCAAGGTAGTCGCCCAGGACCCCGTTTACGGCAGTAATGATGGCTTCACGGCCGAACGATAGTGGTTCTTCCTTCCCGATCATGACGCTGAGCCTGGAGAGAATGGCGTCGATTCCGCCGCCAACGAGGGTGGTCACGCCGTTTATGGTCCGGTAGACCAGCCAGGTGATTCCCTGTATCGGTCCTTGCGTCAATGTGCCGAGACCCGGGCCATGGGTGATGGCCGCATGGAGATCCTCTACGATCCCGGTGATCCCCCTTGTGGCGTCGACGGCAAGCCTGCCGGCGCCCTGGAGATCGGACATGGTGATATGGTCTTCATATACGACGTATCTTTCCTGTGATATGAGATTTCAAGGTCAAAGCCCCTTCGTGGACGGATCAGAATTAAGAATGTCATAATCATTTTGTAAAGTCATGCAGTTTTTCAAGCGATGAGGGGAAACACGGCATATGGAAAACAGGGATAATATGGCTCTCCGGCAGGTGGTCGTTCAGAAGGCATTGGATCTTGGATTTGCCGATATCGGATTTACCGGCGCGGACCCGTTTGATGAACACCGGCAGATGCTCGTGGAGCGCAGGGATGAATATGAATGGGCCGAATCCGTTGGCCTGGCCCTGATGACCGGGACCGATCCGGCCGCCATTCTGCCTGAGGCCAAAAGTGTCATCGTTCTGCTGGAAGTCTATTTCAGCCGGGCATATCCGCCGTCCATCGAACATCACTTCGGTCGATGCTACCTCGATGATGACCGCGTCACCAGGGATGGGCTGACTCAGCGGATCAAGGTGTTTCGTCAGTTTTTAAGAGACAACGGCATTGATTCCAAGGTGCCGTTTAATCTGCCGCACCGGGTTGCCGCGGCCCGGGCCGGTTTGGGCACCTTTGGCAAAAACTGCCTGCTGTATGCCAATCGCGCGGCCCGCCGAAGCTCCTGGAACTTGCCCATTGCCGTGGTGGTGGATCGAGAATTTACACCGGATGAACCCACCCTTTCGGTGGGTTGCCCGGACTGGTGCCGGAATGCCTGTATTGCCGCTTGCCCGACCCGGGCTCTCAAAGGAAATTGCCGGATCGATCCGAGACGCTGTATTTCCTTTCTGAGTTATTTCGGGGAAGGCATTACGCCGATGGAATTACGGGAACCCATGGGAATGTTCGTATACGGATGCGACCGGTGCCAGGATGTCTGTCCCCGCAATGCCGCGTGGATCACCAAGGAGCTGCCGGTCAACGACCGGGTGGCCCGCAAAGCACCGGATTTCGACCTGGTCCGACTGTTGCACATGGACCGGTCCTATTTTTCATCCCGGATATGGCCGCATATGTTCTACATGTCGCCCGACGATATCTGGCGCTGGAAAATGAACGTGGCCCGGGTCATGGGAAATACCATGGATGAACAGTATGTCCCTGATCTGATCCGTTCCTTTGATGAAAATAAAGACGCGCGCGTTACCGGCATGATCGCCTGGGCTCTCGGCCGCATGAGCGGGAACCGGGCACGGATGGCGTTGGAATCATTTTTGCCGGCATCTGAAAGTTCAGTCCGCGAAGAGATCGCATCCGCCCTGGATCATCAGGTCGGATAAGCGATATCCGTATCATCCATGCCCGACATCCACTCATCGCATCCCTGCGGGTCTGAAAAGATACTGAAAGCCGCGGTCGTTGTGCCGCCGGTAAAGGATTTTTATACTACGCGCCATCGTTTTTCCGGGCTGGGGGCCGCGGTTCTGTGCCGATGCCTCAAACAGGCCGGCTGTCAAGTTGTGTGCTTTGATTTTCCGCTGCACGGGAAAAAACCGGCCATCCTTGAACTGCCCGAAGCGGTTGCTTATCTGCGGCCTTACCTGGTGGAAGATGAAACCGGGAAATTGTCGTTTTTTACCAGATACCAGCGATTCGGTCCTGACATCGCGCACTGCGCGGATCAGGTTATGGCATTTTTGCCGGATCTGGTTTTTATTTCCTGTTTCGCCTACTGTTACGCGCGGGAAACCTTGGATCTCGCCCGCAGTATTCGCAACCTGAGCCCGCGTGTTTCCTTGATCGTCGGCGGGGCAGGAGTCAGCGCGTATCCGGAATTTTTTCTAAGAGAATCCGCCGTTGATTTTGCCGTTACTGGAGAGGCCGAAATTTCCATCGGGCCTCTGCTGGCATCCATTCGGGCCGGGCAGAGGGATTTCAGCCGGGTGCCCAATCTGTATTGGAAAACCGGCGGCGCACTGATCGCTCCCCGCAATCGGGTTTTTACGGAAGCGGAAGATATCGTTTTTGTGATGCGAAAAACCCGTGAAATCGCAAATGCTATTTATCTCACAACGTCTCTTAGCCGAGGATGTCCGAAATCATGCCGGTTCTGTTCCAATTTTTTATGTCACGGTCACAAATTCCGGACCATTCCGGCAGACACGGTCCGCTCCGGCCTTTCATCCGTCGAATTGAGCGAAGATCAACGGGGCAAAACCCTTTTCATCAATTTCGAGGATGACAACCTGCTTTTTGCGCCGGACTATTTCTTTGAAATTATCAATATCATGAAAGTGCGCTTTCCAGGGGCGCTGTTTCTGGCGGAAAACGGTCTGGATTACACACGTCTGACCCCTGACCTGGCCGAACGCCTGATCGCTTGCGGCATGCGCCAGTTCAATCTGTCTATTTCATCTATTGACGCGGCCATCCTCGATCGCGAGGAGCGCAAAGCGGAACTGCCGAAATATATAGCGCTCGTGCAGCGGCTTGCGGATCTGAATATCCCGTGCATCACCTATTTCATCTGCGGATTTGCCGGAGACTCGGTCGAAACCGTGGTGTCCAATATGGTTTTTTTGGCGGGGCTTCCCACCCGGATCGGAATTTCCCTGTTCTATCCGGTTCCGGGGATCCCGGATTTTGAGGACAGGCAGGGTTTCGACAATATTGAACCGTTGCTGTGCGCGGGGTCATCGGCATATCCCTGGAACCGGTCCATGACCATCAGCCAGATGATCACGGCCTTTCGCCTTTGCCGGTTCATCAACCTGTTCAAGTCCGAAAGACGGACCGAAGCGGACAACCGCCTGCTCATGCGCATCATAAATGAGAAAACGCTTTATACGACTGTCCGTACCAGTCGGGAATCAATGGAAATTGCAGTTCCGAACGTGGATAAAGATATGATCGATCTGTTTTTCAAAAGAGCGGCAACCATGATCGAGAAAGCCTTTCGATAAATAGTGTCGGGCAGTAAATCGGATGCCTCCTGTAGCATGGCCGCGGACGGAATCATTCCTTGGCCGCGTCCTTGAAGGTTTCCTTCGGCGGATTGTAATATCCGAGGCGGACGAACGGATACCGTTTCCGGATTTCTGCAATTAGTCGGGGAATGCCCAGGGCTTTGGAAGCACGGTAATCGATGGCGTCGAAATAGACGTCTGGGTCGATGTTGAGGTTGCGGGCCTGGATCATGTTGACCGGGTAGGTGTCGAGCAGGTCGAACAAGGCCGAAACCTCGGTTTCCATGTCCGTGAATCCGGGCATGAAAAAAAGATTGATGGACACGAAGATGCCGGCCTCCAGGGCTATCTCGATGGATTTGAGCACATCGCCGAATCCGTAGTTTACGGGGTTGTGATAGCGGGTGTAATAGATTTCCGTAGGCGAATTCAGGCTGATACGGATACTGTCCAGTCCGGTTTTGATCAGCCGGTCCACGGCCGCCGGGTCCGAGCCGTTGGTGTTGATGTTGATGGTGCCGCGATCGGTTTTTTCCCGGACCTTTGCGATGGCGCGGGCAAGATCAACGGCCCGCAGCAGGGGTTCTCCCTCGCATCCCTGGCCGAAGCTGGCCACGGCCTTGTCCATCTTTGTGAAATGATGCACAATAACTTCGGCGATTTCTTCGGGCGTGGGTTTGAAATTTAACCGGGGCTGGGATTCGACGAAACCGGACTGGCCGGCCTGTTGCGAAAGGCAGCCGATGCAACCGGCATTGCAGGCCGGTGAGGTGGGAACTGGCGCCTCATGGCGCTCCAGAAAAAAATTTCGGGCGCACAGGCAGCCGTACTTTATGGAACAGACCGACAGTTGCCGGATGAGCCGATTTTTCGGATACTGTTTCTGTTTACGGCGGATTGCTTTGGCCAGGGCCGCATGATTCTGGTGGATGCCCGGATCCGAGCGGGGATCCGGGTCGATGCGCATGGCCGGCACATAAAAATCTTTTCCGGAAAACGCCGCGCCGCAATAGGCCCAGAGAGGCAGTATGGGTGCATCCTTTGTCTTCTGGAATGCGGGCAGGGCGGTCCTGAGATACCCCGAAGCCAGAAACGCGGACACGGCAAAGGCGCTGCCGCCTTCCGGAGTTTTTGCCATGGCCCGGACGCGTTGGTTTGTTGTGTCATAATAAAACGGCCGGCGGCCCGGCAGAAAATAGAGATAGCTGCCTTCGGGCAGCGGGATCAGGTCTGCGGGGGTGATATGGATGGTTTCATTGCCGGATCGGAAAATAGGTTCGCGTTCCGGATAATCATAGACGTTTCCCTTGTCATTTGCGTAAACCATATCAAACCGGCGGGGTTTCATTGCTCGGAACCTCTATTTTTCGAAGATGGTTTCCCGCTCCTGGCGGAACAGGACCATGCGAACAGGGCAATGGCAGCCGCTGTTGCGGCATTGAGAGATTCAACCTCGGGCATTATCGGAATCGACAGGGTGTTTGCCCGCAGATGGTCTGGCATCCCCGGCCCTTCAATGCCAGCGAGCAGTCCGAAAGCCGGCGGGAACTCGAAAGCGGATATATCGGCGCCCTCTGCTGAAAGGGCAAGGATGCTCAAGTCCGGAGACAGGTCGGACAGGGCTGGACCTTCGTAAAGGTCGGCATGAAACACGGCCCCGCCCGAGGCCCGGATGGCTTTGGGATGAAACGGATGGGCGCTTTCCGCCAGCAGAATGACGCGGGTGACACCGAAGGCCACTGCTGACCGGATTACGGTGCCGACGTTTTCCGGATCCTGAAACGGCACCAGCAGACTGCATCCCTTTTTAAAACCCGCCTCAGGCCTCCACGAGACCATATCCGGTACCGCCACCTTCAGGATCGGCGCGTTTGTACCGAATTCGTCAATGGCCTGAAACAAAAGGGGCGACAACTGGTACCATGCCACGTTTTCGGGAACATCCGGTCCCGGCGGCTGGTCATCCAGGCTGATCCATGCCTGGCAGCGTTCTGGAAAAGCATCCAATATTTCACGGACGATTTTCGAACCCGATACCAGTGCGGCCTGATTTTTGCGGATGCCTCTGCCGGATCGCAATTTTTTTAACTGCTTAAATAGAGCGTTCTCTTCGCTTTTGATACTTCGGAACGGATGTCTTGTCATGGCCGCGTCCTTTATCTGCCAGACCGGTGCACCCAGGCGTTCAAACACTACCAGGCGCCGGTCATTGGTCGTATGGGGAATCCGATAGGGAATATCAGCAGAAAGCCGGTATTGACCACCGCATTTGTCGACGGCATCCGCGACTTCCGGGTCACACCCGGGGCCTTTCATGAATACGGCCAGCCCCCCCTGTGCAAGGCACCCGCTGATCCGCTCCAGGGTCGACACCATGTTTTCAACGGCCCGGGTGATCACGGCATTGACCGGATCATGGAAGGATTCGGTGATGCTCTTTGAGATGATCGATATTTTTTCCAACCTAAGTTTTTCAATAATTATTTTTAAAAAAACCGTACGTTTGTATCTGCTTTCCGCAAGTACTACTTCAAGTTCTGGAAAGGTGATTTTCAGGGGAATTCCCGGCATGCCAGGACCCGATCCTAGATCCATCAGAGGGGAAGGGAGCTGGATCAGGGTGCCGGGAAGTATGGAATCCACGTAGAGTTTGAGCACCATGTTTGCGAAATTGTGAATGCGCGTGAGATTTAATTCCGGATTGTATTGGCGCAACAGGTTGTGATAAGACCATAGCCGCTCCGCCTGATGATCGGAAAGGGTGATCCCGGACCGCTCCAGCAGAAGGATCATGTCCTTCCGGTCATAGGACGGTGATTTGCGTTTCGGCTGTTTGGTGTTGTGCGTCATGAATTTACAAGAGTATCATTTGTTGATGAAGCCGTAAAAAAAGTCAGTGACATTAAGCCAGATTTTTAATGAACATATGCTTATTATTTAGTCTATCTGCTTGAGCGTTCACACGCCAGACATTCTCGAAGACGGCGCCGGTTTCCGGCGTTTTTTTTGGACCTTCGTCTTCTCGACAGTGCGCAATCGATAT
>CAYZXZ010000020.1:0-24291 GCA_964481615.1 uncultured Desulfobacteraceae bacterium
AAGGCAACCGGTAAAATGTAACCGGCACAGAGTAGCATCGGCAAGGCGTCAATGGAAAAACCCCGTCAAAATGGTGAAAATGCATCACGCCGGAATCCGGGGGAAGACAAAATGATCCCGTCCGTAAAAAATTTGTACATGAAAATCGCCGCCCTGTCGGTCTGCTCCGGCATTCTGCTGACCGTCGCGTTTCCGGGGATCGGGTGGTCATATGTTGCGTGGGCCGCATTTGTTCCTCTCTTGTGGGCGGTGCGCGACCTGGACGTGAAACAGGCTTTTGCCGCGGGGTTTGCGGCCGGGCTGGTCCATTATCTCACGCTGCTCTATTGGCTGGTGCATACCATGCATACTTACGGGTATCTGCCGGTCTATCTGAGCGTTTTGATCCTCTGTCTGCTGGCGGTTTACCTGGCGGTCTATCCCGCGGTATTTACTGCGGTGATCGCATGGATCCGGCCGGGGCCGTTAGCGGCCCTGTTGCTGTTTCCGTCGCTCTGGGTCTGCCTGGAATATGCCCGGAACTTCATGCTGACCGGGTTTCCATGGGGACTGATCGGATACAGCCAGTACCGGCACTTGCATCTGATCCAGGTGGCCGACATCCTGGGGGTATACGGCATCTCCTTTTTGATCGTGCTGGCCAACACCGTTATGTTTTTCGGGGTGCTTTACGCCATGGGATCGACCTGGAAAAGCCTTATGGTCCGGGGCCGCGTTGTGGCGGTGTCATGTGCGGTCCTGGCGGCGGCTCTATCATCGATTTTTGCCTACGGCGGCAAGCGCATGGATGATGTGGATCATATGATTGCGAAAGCCGAAACCGTGGATGTCGCCGTGGTCCAGGGCAATATCAGCCAGTCCGAGAAATGGGACGCGGCCTTCTGTCATTTCACCGTTGATAAGTATCTGCGGCTTTCCGCTGAAGCGGCGTCTGAGGGCGCGGACCTGATCATCTGGCCGGAAACCGCCGCGCCGTTTTATTTTCTCTACGACAGGCCCATGACGGAAAAAGTAACTTCCGGTATCGAAAATATCGGCGTGCATTCTCTGATCGGCGCGCCTACCGTGACACTGGAGGGCCAAGCGGTCCGTTACTACAACAGCGCTTATATGATCACATCCGACGGCAGCATCGACGGTCGCTACGACAAGGTTCACCTGGTGCCTTTCGGGGAATACGTTCCCCTGAAGCGGTTTCTTCCCTTTATCGGGCACATGGTGGCACAGGTCGGCGGATTTTATGCCGGACGGAAGGGATTCACCCTGCAATGGCGAGATATTGATATCGGAGTTCAGATCTGTTATGAGGTGATCTTTCCGGAACTGGCCGCGGAAATGGTCCGAAACCGGGCTGCGCTCCTGGTCAATATCACCAATGACGCCTGGTTCGGACGCACCGGAGCGCCTTACCAGCATTTTTCCATGGCTGTGTTCCGGGCCGTGGAAAACCGCCGGCCCATGATTCGGGCCGCCAACACCGGCATTAGCGGATTCATCGACCCGGTCGGCCGGATCCTGGAGCAGACCCCGCTTTTCGTAGAAGCCGTCGTGATCCATCCCGTGCCGATCATCCGGGGGATGGATACGATCTACACCCGGCACGGGGCCCTCTCGGTGTTGGTATGTTTTATTGCCGTCATGATTATTGTCGTGATAAGATCAGTAAAAAAATTTAAAATTTATGGAGAAAAACCATGGCACTCGAATTGAAACAGACCATAAAGGCGCACCACGAGCAGTTAGACAAACTCAAGGAGTATCTTTGACATAGGCCGCCTCAAGCAGGAGCAGGATGTCATTGAAAAAAAGATGGCCGCGGAAAACTTCTGGAATGATCCGGATGCGGCCCGGACCGTCTTACGGGAGCGGTCCATGATTTCGGGGAAAATCGAGCGATGGATCGCCCTGGAACGCGATCTTCAGGATTGTGAGATCCTCCTGGACCTGGGCATGGAGGAATCAGACGAAGCCTCCGTGGAGGAGGCTTCCCGGCAGGCGGCGGCCATTGAAAAACGGCTGGCATCCTTTTCCCTGGAGTTGATGCTCGACGGCGATGAAGATAAAAACAACGCCATCATGTCCATCAATGCCGGCGCCGGCGGCACCGAAGCTCAGGATTGGACTCAGATGCTCTTTCGCATGTATCTGCGCTGGATCGAGGAAAAGGGGTTCAAGATGGAACTCATCGATCTGCAGGAAGGGGAAGAGGCGGGCATCAAGAGTGCGACATTTTCAGTGTCCGGGGATTACGCCTACGGATATCTCAAGACCGAAAACGGTGTGCACCGGCTGGTGCGCATCTCACCGTTCAATGCCAGCGGAAAGCGGCACACCTCCTTTGCCTCCGTGTTCGTTTATCCGGAACTCGATGATGAAATCGTAGTCGATATCGATGAGGGCGATCTGAGGGTCGATACGTTCCGGGCCAGCGGAGCGGGGGGGCAGCATGTCAACAAGACCAGCAGCGCCATCCGCATCACCCATTTCCCATCGGGCATCGTGGTTCAGTGCCAGCAGGAAAAATCACAGACCCGCAACCGTGAAATGGCCATGAAGGTGCTGCGCGCCAGGCTCTATCAACTGGAAAAGCAGAAACAGCAGCAAAAAATGCAGGAGATGCACGAAGGCAAGGGGGAAATCGCCTGGGGCAACCAGATCCGGTCGTATGTGATGCAGCCCTACCAGTTGGTCAAAGATCACCGGATCAACATGGAAATCGGCGATGTGTCTCGGGTCCTCGACGGTTACCTGGATCCTTTTATCGAGGGCGTTCTCCTTGCCGAAAAACATTGAACCGGAAACGACGGGCGTCCGGCCTGAAGCCATTATCCGGTCGATTTACGAACCCGGGTCTCTCACCCATGACATTTTTATTGCTCATGCCGCGGCCGTTACCCGCAAGGCCGTTGCCGTAGCCCGGCGGTTGTTGCATCTGAATCCGGACATTGCATTCATCGAGGAAGCCGCCATGCTCCATGACATCGGCATCTGCTTTACAAACGCGCCGTCCATCGGGTGCATGGGCACGTATCCGTATGTCTGCCATGGGTACCTGGGCCGGAAACTGCTCGAAGACAGGGGGTTTTATCGGCATGCCCTGGTTTGTGAACGTCACGTGGGCACCGGATTGAGCGCGGCTGAAATCCGCGCCCGAGGTCTGCCCCTGCCCGAAAGGGACATGCTGCCGGAAAGCATCGAAGAACAAATCATCTGTTACGCGGATAAATTTTTTTCAAAAAAAAATAACCGGCCGGATGAAGAACAATCGATTGCCGAGGTCGTCCGGGATCTTGAAAAGTACGGTCCGGAGCCGGTACGGCGGTTTCTGGACTGGGCCGACCGGTTTGAAATCAGAACTGTATAGGTGCGGGATGTCCGCCTGGGACCTGGAAAAACGGCTGCGGTTTTATTTCATCACCGATGAAGGGCGCAAGGACTGCCCTCCTCTGATGCAGGCCGAACTGGCCATTCGTGCCGGTGCGGGCGTCATCCAGTACCGCAAAAAATCCTTTTCCCTGGAGGATTTTGCCGAGGTTGCGGCCATCCGGCAATTGTGCCGGACCTGCCGGGTGTTGTTCGTGATCAATGATAATATCCTTCTGGCAAAAGCCGCGGCCGCTGACGGGGTTCATGTGGGCCAGGAGGATGCGAGCCCGGCCCTGGCACGGGCCATCCTTGGACCGCAGGCCGTGATCGGGGTGTCGGTTTCGACCTTGGCGGAACTGGAACGCACGGATCTTTCTTTATGCGATTATATCGGCGTAGGCCCGGTTTTTGAAACATCCACCAAGGACGATGCCAAGCCGGTCATCGGGCTTTCGGGTCTTGGGGCCATTGTTGGCCGGTCTCCGATCCCGGTGGTGGCCATCGGCGGGATCAACGAGATCCGCGCCGTTTCGTGTTTTGACCAGGGCGCGGCCGGTGTGGCCGTGATCAGCCGGATCACCCACGCCGCCGATCCGGCGGCTACGGCCCTTGCCGTCGGAGCTGTCTGCGGATGCGCACCCTGCCGGATTTCCTCCCCTTGGAACGATGAATTCGGCTTGATTGAAAAAATCCTGTCGCCGGCAGACACCAACAGCCCTGACGCCCGGCGGGAATCGGAATCATCGATCATAGAAATTCCAGCCGGTGACGACGCAGCTCTGCTGCGGGCCATTGCCCACCCGGTAATCACCACTGATTGCCAGAAGGAAAACATCCATTTCCGCCTGGACTGGATGTCTCCGGAGGCGGTCGGTCAACGGGCCGTTGAGGTCACCTTCAGCGATCTGGCGGCATCGTGTGCCGACCCCCTGGCACTTTTTGTAAACGTCTCCGTACCGTCCCACCTGCCGGAGAGCGTGATCGTTTCGATTTATGACGGCATCCGGACATCACTGGCGCGCCATAATGCTGTTCTGGGCGGCGGGAACGTCTCGTCCGGGTCTGAACTCTCCCTGGATCTGTTTGCCGTGGGCCAAGGCCGTCCGGAAGCCTTTCCCCGCCGATCCAATGCAGTGCCCGGAGACGGCTTGTATGTGACCGGCCCGCTGGGCATGGCCCGGGCCGGGATGGAATGCCTTCAACGCAATGAAGCCGGATTTCCGGCACTGATTGAAAAGTTTACATCGCCTCGGGCCCGTTTTGACGCGGCCCGAATCCTTGCGGAAAACGGTGTACGATGCATCATGGATATCAGCGACGGCCTTGCCGGGGATGCGGGCCATATCGCAACGGCATCGGGAATTTCCATTGAATTTGATCCGGTCGGGTTCCGGGTTCATCCGGACCTTGATGCCTGCTGCCGGAAATACGATCTGTCGCCGCACCAGATGATGCTGTCGGGCGGCGATGATTATGAACTCCTGTTTGCATGCCGGCCCGAAAGGTTCGAGCGGATAAGATCTTTTCTGCCGGAGGCGTTTCCCGTGGGGCGTTGCCTGGCCTTTGCGGGCCGGTCCATATTGAATATGGATGACAGCATCCGTTCATTTATTCACGGCGCAAAAACAGGCTGACACGCGTCTGACCGGCGCAAAAGCGGCGCTTAGAAAACCAAGAAAGATAAAATCCAAAAAGAGGAAATCATGAAATACTGCGAGGCAAAACAGGGAAGAATCTTTATCCTCCGTCTGGAGGACGGGGACATCGTGCATGAATGCATCGAAGCATTCGCACGGAAACATGCGATTCAGTCGGCGGCCTTGATCATCATCGGTGGGGCCGATGCAGGGAGCCGGCTGGTGGTGGGGCCTGAAATCGGACGTGCCGAAAAAATCGTTCCCATGACCCATATGCTGGGGGATGTTTTCGAGGTCGCCGGTACCGGGACCATTTTCCCGGACGCATCCGGAAACCCGGTGCTGCACATGCACATGGCCTGCGGCCGGAATGACCGCACGGTGACCGGTTGCGTGCGCACCGGCGTCAAGGTCTGGCATATCATGGAAGTGGTCCTGTATGAACTGACCGGTCATTGCGCGAAGCGAGGCCATGATCCGGTCACCGGCTTCAATTTGCTGGAGATCTGTAAAAACTGACGGCTTTGTAAAAGTCCAATTTTGCGCGCTCCGTGAGTCTTTTCGGGAGATGTTCAGGGCTTCGTTATATTTCAAGAACTCGTCGCGGGCTCCTCAGACAGCTTGAAATTTAGGGAACCAACATGGCGAAAGTCAATTTATCAGAGCTGAACGATGTTTTGGAAAAACAAAATGGTGCTGTTTTTCACGTGGGTATTGATGTTCATAAAAACAGCTATCATGTCGCCTTTTGGGGAGACGCCGGGCAATCAACATTATTGAATTCAACTTCTTTGTTTTTTAAGGAAAAGTGTAATATGCATAAAAATCGGAAAAGATAGAAATAGTTATCGAATCGCTTGAGAAGGTCAATTGATACGCGGACACAAAGCCACCACAATCGTTATCGGAAAGGAAATTATTAATGAGCAGGCATATTGTATCGTTTATTTTGTTGCTGGTCATCATTTGTTTGTGCGCCTGTGAGAAGAAAGAAGTGGGTAAAGTGATTGTTTCTGAGACTGAATACTCTCTAGAACGTGATGGAAAATATACTTACTCCCTGAACGTAAATGGTAAAATTAAAAATATCGGTAACGTTGATTTAAAAAAGGTCGTTATAACCGGATATTGCAAAACATGTAGTGAAATGATGATCAGTGGCAAATGGTTTGTGACTCAGGAAGTTAAAACTGATGATCAGAAAGGTGAGATCGGTTATATTGCTGCAGGCAAAGAAGAAGATTTCAGCTTCAAGGATATCGCATACTATTTTACGAAAACAGGTGAGGCACCGGAGGCATTTCCTCAAGACCTTAAAGTCGTCGTCGAGTCATTTGAGACGGTTCAATAATAAGTGGCATCGTGTGGCATTTTACGATAGATTACCGGGCTTCAAAATGGCCGCATGATTAGAACTCGACACTGTCCAGAATAGATTTATAGATAAAAAAAGGCGGAAAACCAACATGATCATCCCCGTAATACTGGCGGGCGGAACGGGAATGCGGCTTTGGCCCCTTTCCCGGGATCTTCACCCCAAGCAACTGCTCCGGCTGACCGGGGATCATACCATGCTGCAGCACACCATACTGCGGGTCCAGGATGTGCCGGGCATGGCGGCCCCGGTGGTGATCTGCAATGAAAAACAGGCGGTCATGGTGGCGCAGCAGTTGCGGGACATGTCCGTCAGTCCGTCAGCCGTTTTCCTGGAACCCGCAGGCCGCAATACCGCTCCGGCCGTGGGTGTTGCAGCGTGCTACGCGCTTTCCGTTGATCCGGCGTCCCTGATCCTGATCCTGCCGGCTGATCACCTGATCCGGCGAATTGATGCGTTTCACAACGCCCTCCTGACCGCAGCGGCGTATGCAGTTGACGAACGCCTGGTCACATTCGGCATCGTGCCGGATCGCCCGGAAACCGGTTACGGTTATATCCGGAAAGGAGAACCGGCGCGGCCCGTTGGCGGATCAGACCCCAGCGCAACAGATCCGGTCTTTGTCATCGATCAGTTTGTTGAAAAACCGGATCTGGAAACCGCTGAAGCCTATGTCGCGTCCGGGGACTACTGCTGGAACAGCGGCATGTTCATGTTCAAGGCTCAACGGATATATGACGAACTGGTGCGCTTTGCACCAAAGATCGCCAAGGCCTGCCGGTCCGCCGTTGATCTGGGAGTCCGGGACGGAGAATTTTTTTGCCTGGATCCGGCCGTGTTTGAGAAAAGCCCTTCCGATTCCATCGATTATGCGGTCATGGAAAAGACGGATCATGGGGTCGTGGTGCCGCTGGATGCCGGATGGGATGATCTGGGATCATGGGAGGCCATCTGGAATCTGGAGAAAAAGGATCAAGACGGCAACGTGATCCGGGGGGACGTGGTTTATTTTGATGTGGCAAATTCCTTCGTGCACGCGGAAAGCCGGCTGGTGACCCTTTCCGGCGTCAGGGATCTTGTCGTTGTGGAAACCGCCGATGCCGTGATGATTACCGGTTTGAAAAAAACCCAGGGGGTCAAGCGGATCGTTGAGGCCTTAAAAAATGGCAATCGGCCGGAAACCACCCGCCATCAGTTTCAGCGCACGACATGGGGAACCATCGAGACCGTGGAGGAGGATGCGAATTACCGGATCAGACGGATTACCATCCATCCCGGGGCCGCCGTGTCCGGCGCCGCCCCTGATGCCGTTTCCCTGCAATGGATTTGCCTCAGCGGAACAGGCGCGCTGCGGATAGATGCGGAAACCCGTTTTTTCGGACCGTCAGCCCCGGTAGTCATGGATTCCGGCCTGGAGTTTCAATTGCACAATTCGGCGGATGTGTCCCTGGTGTTTTTTGAAATACGCACCGGGCCGACGGCGCCCGGAGATTATTTTACCTGATTCATTCGATGTGATGACGCAGATGACATTGATTAAGGATCCAAGAAAACATATCGGTTTATTAACGAAAAAAGGCCAAAAAAGATTCGCTGGAATTTGTTGTTCCAAGATCGGTGGATCCAGTACCTGGAAAAAAGGAAAATTTTTTCTGTTGAGGGTGAGATATAATGATTGAGAACAACGAACTGGAAAAAACCCTATGGGCGGCGGCGGACAAGCTCCGTTCGAATATGGATGCCGCCGAGTACAAGCATATTGTCCTTGGATTGATTTTTCTGAAATACATCTCGGATGCCTTCAAAGACCTTTACGAGCAGCTGCTATCCGGCGAAGGGGAATTTGAAGGAGCCGATCCGGAGGACGCCGATGAGTACCTGGCCCACAACATCTTTTTCGTACCGGAAAAGGCCCGGTGGCATTATTTGCAGGATCGCGCCAAGCAACCGGAAATCGGCAAGTGGCTTGACGAGGCCATGGATGCCATCGAAAAGATCAATCCCTCGCTGAAAGGCGTGCTGCCCAAGATCTACGCCGACCCGGAGCTGAACAAACAACGCCTGGGAGAACTCATCGATCTCATCGGCACCATCGGCTTCAATCAGAGCGGCCATCAGGCCAAGGACCTGCTGGGGCGTGTGTATGAATATTTTCTGGGCCAGTTTGCCGATGCCGAAGGCAAAAAGGGCGGCCAGTTTTACACTCCGGCAAGCATCGTCAAACTCCTGGTCGCCATGCTCGAACCCTATCAGGGCCGGGTTTACGACGGCTGCTGCGGCTCCGGCGGCATGTTTGTACAGAGCGAGCGCTTTGTGGCCGAACATCAAGGCAACATTAAGGACCTCTCCATCTATGGCCAGGAATCCAACCCCACCACGTTGCGGCTGGCCAGGATGAATCTGGCCATTCGCGGCATCGATGCCAAAATCGAGCTGGGGGATACCTTTCTTGCCGATAAACACAAAGAACTGAAGGCCGACTTCATTCTCGCCAATCCGCCTTTCAACGTCAGCGATTGGAGCGGCGAGCATCTGCGCGACGATCACCGCTGGAAATACGGGGCGCCGCCGGTAGGCAACGCCAACTATGCCTGGCTGCAGCACTTCGCCCATAAGCTCAGCCCCAGCGGCACCGCCGGGATCGTGCTGGCCAACGGCAGCATGAACTCCAACTCCGGCGGCGAGGGCGACATCCGGAAAAACATGATCGAGGCGGGCCTGATCGACTGCATGGTGGCTTTGCCGGCCCAGCTTTTTTACAATACCATGATTCCCGCCTGCCTCTGGTTCCTGGCCCGCAACAAGGCCAACGGCAAATTCCGCAACCGATCCGGTGAAATCCTGTTTATCGACGCCCGCAAGCTCGGCACCATGATCAACCGCCGCAACAAGGAATTTTCGGACGACGACATCGCGCTGATTGCAGACACCTACCACGCCTGGCGGTGTAAGGATGATTCCCAGTGTTCGTCTTACGAAGACAAACCCGGTTTCTGCAAGTCGGCCACTCTGGACGAGGTCCGGAAAAACAACCATGTTCTCATGCCGGGCCGCTATGTCGGCACCGAGGCGGAAGAAGATGACGGCATCCCCTTTGTCGAAAAGATGAAGGCCCTCACCGCCAAACTGGCGGAGCAGTTTGCCAAAGGCAGAGAGCTGGAGACGCAAATCCGCGAGAATTTGAAGGGAATCGGCTATGAGTTCTGAACGGGTCTTTTACAGTGAACTTCTGACCGAGATCAAGGAGCGGATCCATAAGAGCCAAAACCGGGCGGCACTTTCGGTCAATGTGGAAATGATCGCCATGTATTGGGACATCGGCCGCATGATCCATCAACGGCAGCAGGAAAAAGGCTGGGGTGCGGGCGTCATTCCCCGGCTGGCGGTTGATCTCAAAAACGAGTTGCCCGAGATAAAAGGTTTTTCCGAAAGAAATATCGGATATATGATTCGGTTTGCCCGTGAATACGGGATTCGACCAATTTTGCAACAGCCTGTTGCAAAATTGGGTGGCACGGACTCGCCGGTAGAAAAAGTGCCACAGCCTGCGGCACAATTACCTGAAAAAAATGACCCGTCAATTTTGCAACGGCTCGTTGCACAAATTCCCTGGGGGCACAATATCCTGCTGATGGAGAAAGTCAAAGACCTTGAAGTCCGGCGCTGGTATATGCAGCAGACCATTGTACAGGGCTGGAGCCGGGATACGCTGACCGCCATGATCAAGGGCCGTGCCCATGAGAGACAGGGAAAAGCGGTCAGCAACTTTAACGTCCGCCTCCCCTCCCCGCAATCGGAAATGGCCCGGCAGCTTCTCAAAGACCCTTACCTGTTCGACTTCCTGACCCTTGAGGAACCGTTTCATGAACGGGAGCTGGAAACCGGATTGGTCCGGCATCTGGAAAAATTCCTGCTGGAACTGGGGTCCGGCTTTGCCTTTGTCGGACGGCAGTATCATCTGGAAGTCAGCGACAAGGATTTTTACCTGGATCTGCTGTTCTATCACCTCAAGCTGCGCTGCTTCATCGTGGTCGAACTGAAAAAAGGCGATTTCAAACCGGAGTACGCCGGCAAGATGAACTTTTACTGTTCGGTGGTGGATGACCTGCTTCGGCATGAAAACGATCAGCCAACCATCGGCCTGATTCTCTGCCAGACCAAGGACCGCATTCTGGCGGAATATGCGCTGCGCGACATTCATAAACCCATCGGGATTTCGGATTATGAGCTGACCCGGGCACTGCCGGAAAAGCTTAAATCCAGCTTGCCGACGGTGGAGGAGATTGAGGCGGAATTGGGAGGGGAGTTGGGATGAGTGAATGGATTACAACCACACTTGGTGGAATCGCTAAAATGCCCTGGCCGTCTACACCGACAGCAAGGGCAAAGGTCGCTTGGCCTATGACCAGGAAGAAGCGGTGGCCAGGATGCTGGAACTCTATGAGATCGTTGTGGATATGTTCGGTTCCTTCGACTACCGCCGATATTTCAACCTGGAGCCGAAAGCCAAGCTTGATTTCATTCTGGATGCCGCCAACATCATTTCAGAACGAACGGATGAAAAGAACGGCAGGACGGTTCGCAATGGCAAGGAAAGATTCAAGGAGAATGTCGTTAAGCTGCAGAAGGCATTCGGGCTTTCCGTCCCGCACCCCAAAGCCCTTGCCATCCGGGATGATCTGGCCTTTTTCCAGGCCATCAAGGCCCGTTTCGCCAAGTTTGACCAGCAGGGAAAGACCCGTACCGATGAGGAGATCGAAACCGCCGTCCGCCAGATTATCAATGATGCCATTATCTCCCAAGAAGTGATCGATGTATTTGATGCAGCGGGCATCCGGAGGCCGGATATCTCCATCCTTTCGGATGAATTCCTGGCCGAGGTACAGGGCATGCCCCGGAAGAATCTGGCCCTTGAACTGTTAAAACGCCTTTTAAATGATGAAATCAAGAATCGGTCCAAAACAAATCTCGTGCAGGGCAGAAAGTTTTCGGAGATGCTGGCCGATGCCATCAAACGTTACCAGAATGGTCTGATTGATTCAGCAAAAATCATTGAGGAACTGATTCAGATCGCCAAAAACATTCGCGAGGCTGACAAACGAGGCGAAACACTGAATCTGAGGTTGGACGAGCTCGCCTTTTACGATGCCCTGGCGGACAACCCGACCGCGGAAGCGGTACTTGGCGACCAAATTCTTAAGCAAATTGCGCATGATCTGGTTGAAAGCGTCAGAAAGAATACCTCAATCGATTGGCAACTTAAAGAGAGCGTGCAAGCCAAACTTCGGGTTTTGGTTAAGCGAATCCTTAGAAAATACAAGTACCCCCCGGATGATCCGAGCACGGGGGAATACACCGTTTCGGTTAACAAAGTGCTCGACCAGGCGGAGTTGCTGGCGGATTTCTGGACAAATAATCAAAACGAGAATGTCCTTCCGGCATGACGGGACCATAGAAAAAGGAGATGTTTGTAGTGGAACTGATTCGGGTCATTTTTCTCGGCGTGATTCAGGGGTTGACGGAATTTTTTCCGGTCAGCAGCTCGGGTCATCTGGTGATCTTTCAGCAGATGTTCGGACTTGAGGAACCGGAAATCCTGTTTGACGTTTGCGTTCATGTCGGCACGCTGACCGCGGTGCTGATCTATTTTCGCAATGATATCCGGCGTATGATCCTTGCGGTCTGGCGCGGACTGGTCTCGGTCGCAACCCGAGGGCAACAAGGGGAGAAACCGGGCGATGATGCGGATTTCAGACTGGCGATGATGATCATTGTCGGATCCGTGCCAACGGCTGTTATCGGCCTGGGGTTTCACCGGATCGCCGAGATTCTGTTTTCCTCTCCGAGTACCGTGGGCGTCGCGCTTCTGGTCACGGCCGGCCTTCTGGTGGGAACGCGGGCAAAAGACGGTGCCGCCGTCCCGTCAGGAGGCCTGACCTGGGGCCGGGCCGTGCTCATCGGCGTGGTGCAGGGCATGGCCATCATTCCGGGGATATCCCGGTCCGGCGCGACCATTGCCGCAGCCCTTTACCTGGGGGTCGATAGGGATCTTGCGGGACGGTTTTCCTTTCTGCTTTCCATTCCGGCGATTCTGGGGGCTCTGCTGCTGAGTCTGGTGACTGAAACCGCCGGAACCCTTTCCATCGGGATGATCGCCGCCGGGGTAATGGCCGCCGCCGGGGTGGGATACGTTGCGCTGAGCGTACTGATGCCAATGGTTTGCCGTGGTCGGATCTACTATTTTGCACCTTACTGTGCCGTTGTCGGCATCGGAGCGATTCTGTGGGGTCCCATGGGGTAAAACCCCTGCAGGCGTTGCCCATCCCGGTTTAATAACGGAAATACCCTCGATGAATCCTCAAACGCAATATCAGCTATGCCAGCGATATGAACATGATTTGGCGAAGCTGTATGAACTTACTGGCTTAAAATTTTCGTAAAGATTGTGCGTCACGTGTTTTTTTAGAAACGCTCTTCCCGGGGACCTTTATCAATCGCGAGTGAACGTTTCCTATCCCGGCTGATGGGCTTCCTTGAGCAGATCGGTAACCTGTTTGACCGGATTGAAGGTGATGGCCGGTACCTCGACAAAGACGCTATGCCAGCGGGCCATGGCACCGTTCCAGAGCCCGGGGTGCTCCAGGGCCTTGAAATCACGGCCGCCTTCGGATTTTTTCGTGATAAATACCGCGGCCGGGTCAATAAATTTTTCAAGATCAAAAGGCTGACCCTTCCAGTCTTTGACGCCGCAGACGATATCCACCGGGTTGAAGTGGGTCAGGCCCCGGACCATGGATTGCTGCTGATCGGATGACGGGTCGATCTGGGACATCTCCACGATCTGGAGCGAGACGCCCATGTCGGCATCTTTTTCCCAGAAGGGGCCGCCGCCCGGATCACCCGCGTTCGGGACCATGCCGCAGACCCGGATGGGTCGATTGAGGCGGTCTTCCAGGAGTTCCCGTTTTTCCTCCGGCGTCAGACCGCTGAAATCCGGTGGAAGGCAGCAGCTGAGTTCCTGTTGGAGAAATCCGGCAGCCGCTTTGGCCGTATCCGGATCAGTGGTCGCTGCGTGAAGTTTTTCCATAAATGCGAATGTTTTTTCCTGAAGATACAGCAGGTGTCCGGCAAGGGCTTTTTTCCATCCGGTCATTTCGGGCTTGAACCGGTCATGGGCCACATTGTCGATGTTTTTGACAAAGATGATATCCCCGTTGATCCGGTTGAGGTTGCCGATGAGAGCGCCGTGGCCGCCGGGCCGCAGCAGCAGAGTGCCGTCGGAGCGGCGGAAGGGCCGGTTTTCCATGTCCACGGCAAGGGTGTCGGTGTTTTTCTGCTGGATGGAAAATGACACATGGAACCGGACCCGGAAGCGGGATTCATATCGGTCCCGGACATCTGCCAGGAGCTTCTGAAAACGATCCATGTGATTTTCGGATACGGTAAAATGCAGATCCGCGGTGCGGTCGGAGGAAACGGCGTAAAGCGCGGCTTCAGCCAGATGTTCCTCAAAGGCGGTTCTGGCCTCCCGGCCATAGGCATGAAATAGGATCAGGCCCTTGGGCAGGGCCGCGTAATTCATTCCGGTTTCCGTGAGCAGGTGCTCCAATACCGGCTTGAAGCGTTTCCGGCTGATGGCGTCGGCAAGGTCTTTCCCTTGGGTCGACATGGATTGTCGGAGGTCCGGATAAAAAGCGAGCCGTTCGATGTGGTTCATAAACGCCATAACTTCATGGTTTTTTTTGGTATCAGTCCTATCCCTTGCCATGAGGTCTGATGAATCGCCCTGCGCATCCACGACATATGCCTGGATCAGGGATTTGAACATCCGGGTGGCGGCCCCGGATGAAGGCACGAATTTGGTCAGCCGTCGGTGACGGATCTTTTCTTCAAATCGCAAAACAGCCGTATCATACATCTGTCGGTCGAAGCGAAGGATGCCGTCGCCCACGGTGCAGGGCCGCACCAGCGTCACATAGGGGGTTCCTTTTTCAAACAGCGCAACTTGTTCTGCGATCTGTTGTTCGGTCAGACCGTGTTCCCGGATTTGCCGCCGATCCTGTTTTGAAAATACGGATAATGTCATAACACTCCGTTATTCTGATAGTATTAATGGGGTCTACTTTTTACGATTCCGTCAATTATCGCTGAAAAACCGATGAGAGTCAAGGCCCGGAGAGAGTCTGACCGGGATTCGGGTGGGTTTTTGGGTTGACGAATCACGGCAATGCTTCATAATGACGATGACGGTGTCCCGTAAACGGTTTCGTCCCCGATACAGTCCAAAAAAGCAAGGGTTAGATGGAAAATCAGACATGGCAGTAAATGATATCGATACGGCCCTGGCCTTGGCGCCCTTTGACCGCGATGAACTGCTCAAGACCATCGACGGGGACGTGGATCTTTTCAATGAAATCATCGGCGTTTTCAGGGAAGAGGCCTCGGGCCTGGTATCGGCGATGCGCACCGCCATTGCAAACGGCGATGCCGATGGGGTGGAGAAAACGGCCCATAGTCTCAAAGGATCGGCCATGACCATTGCCGCTTTAAAAATCGCCCGCCTGGCCTATATCCTGGAATTGATGGGAAGGAGGCATGATCTGGCCGCAGCCGAACAGGTCTTTGCCCATGTAAAAGCAGGCCATGAAGAGTTGGAAAGAATTTTCAGCGGCGGTTTTTGAAGAATCGGTGGCTATGTAGAGTTCGTCCAGGAAAGGGGGCGCATGACGTGCATGATCCGTTTCATAAGAAAAACCAGCAGATCATAACCGGTTATGGCGCCGCTGAACAGGCCTGCATCCCTTTCGTGGTTTTCGAGTTGCCGTTTCAGTATTTCCAGCGTCTGCAAACCCGACAGCATCTTTCTTTCGTCTTCTGATATCCCGCCGGTTTTCGCCGTTTTGATTTCCCGGTTTTTACGATACGCCGCCATACCATCCGCGGATACTTCCAGCAGATACCGGGCATCCGGTTTCAAATGCGCGGCGGTGTTGATGGCCATCCGTATCGATTTCCTTACGGCCGCGTTTTCTTCCTCAAGCGCGGTTTTGAGCATCACGGCTACGGGTATGGGCGGATTCAACTGAATCGTTTTAAACCGGTTCCGTGCTTGACCGAGTTTTTTCATGAATTCCTGTTCCGCCGATTCCCAGAAAGTGCAGCTGGCATGCCTGAAAAGTTTGACCAGAGGTTTTTTCTGCATGATGGCGGTTTGTTTCATTTGCATGATCTGGGAAATGATCTGGGCGGTTTTGACAAACAGCAGCCTGCCTGTAGCTGTATTGTAGATCATGCCGACGGCGGCGAACCAGTCCTGCAGAAACATGACGCGATCAAGCGGAAGCCCGAAGGCGGCCTGCAGAACCGGGTTTTTAAAGATATGGGAAGGCGTCATATAGGCCGGGGTCCCGGCCAGATTGGGCTGGTTGATCCCATTCGGTACAGTCGGCCTTACATCTATCGCCGTTTCCAGATCGATGAGCCCCAGGTTGTATGATTCAGGGTCCCATAGATGATACGTGCGCCTTCCGGCATGACCGGAGATAAAGATATTGTCGGATTTCAAATCCCGAACTGCGGCGAAACAGGATTGCAATCGGCATAACAGGTTGAGAATGTTTATGATCAACCCTTCGATCGCCTTCCGGTTTGAGGTAAACATCTGTTTCCGGACCGATTTTTCAATGGTTTGACGATACTGGTCCACGGTTTGTCCGTTTTCGTCCACGATGGATGAAAAAATCGGACCGGCGCCTGTCGAGATCTCCTTTGAGAAAAAATCCGAGTCCATGTCTGGTGTTTCACCGGTCAGGAAGGAAAAAAACCATTCTCTTGTTTTGTATGCCTGGACGGACGGGATCTCCGCTTCCAAAGCCAGTGTGTCGAGTTTTTTCTGGAACTGTCGGCACATCTGGTTGATGCTGAAAAATATGGCATCAGAACCGGCGCCGTAAACCGCCGTGAAAGCATCCAGGCTGTCGAACAATCCGGCGCTGTTGATGAATTCTTTTTTGATGCGGGGGGTTTCTTCATGGAACTGTTCAACGATCTGGTTGAAAAATTCATTGCGGGCTAGGTTCATGAAAAACACGAACCCGGGGCCTATTTTTAAAAAATTCTGGAGGGAAGGGGTCAGGGTGACCAATTTGACGCATCGGTCTTCAAGGTCGTCGCCGGTTTCGGGACTCTCGTCGAACAAGCCCGGAACTTTTACGAGAATGGCCGACAGGCTCGGCCACACGCACGGGATGTCCTGGGAAAACTGTCGGGCGATATGTCGCTCGTTATGAATGTGTTTAAGGTACTGGGTAAAATCCGTGATGGGTCTGGGCGGGATTTTAACGACCAGCTGGTCGTCATAGATAACCTTATAACAGGTGCTTTTGCTTTCCACCGCCTCTCCCAGTTTGCGGATACTCATGCGGCGTGTTTTCCATTCCGAACCGGATTGGACGCGGAGCTCATAAACCGCGTCATTTCCAGAGGCATCGGGGACCGGACGGCAATCCGTGGGACCTGAGATCCGTCCTGCCTTCTGGGACTGCAGCATGAAGATGTTTAAAAAAAATGCAAGGATGCGCTCGATATCCGACATGTCATGATCAGATCATTGAGGGTTCCGGCGGCTGCGCCGTCTGAAATATTTGCCTCTGATGGGAAAAAACCATTCCACATCCGCGGTCGGAAGTCAAGGCGGCATCGGCCCCTTCCGGGGATTATCGTAAAGCATGCCGCGAGCCCTGTCTTTGCGCACATCGGAGATCTTCCGTTCTCTGCTTAGCCGCCAATGGCGTTCATCTGCTCCGGCTGAACCAAGGATTGTAGAACACCTGTCCGTCCGGCTGGTTTCCGCTTGACGGCCCGGACAAAAACATCCGTCAGGTCTTCATCCAGCAGACCCATTCGCAGCGGGGCTTTGATATCTTCACACACGCTGGAAAGCAAACAGGAGAGGATGTGCCCGTCCGCGGTCAGTCGTAAGCGATTGCAGGTATCGCAGAAATGGCGGCTCAATGGGGAGATGAAACCGATCTCGCCCTTGGCGTTGCTGAATTTGAAGCGCAGGGCCGGACCGTCATAAACGCCGTTGTTTACGGGATGCAGTTCTCCTAGTTCAAGGATGTGGGACCGGATTTCCGGGTAGAGCAGGGACGGGCCGCCGGATGGCATGGTCCGGCCGATGGGCATGCATTCAATGAAGCGCACATGGAACGGATGATTCATGGATAGTTTCGCCAGGGCCGCCAACTCATCATCATTGATTCCCCGCAGGGCCACCACGTTGAGCTTGATGGGATTGCAACCCTTTTCCAGGGCCGTCCATATTCCCTCCCAGACCTGGTCAAAAACATCCGCGCCGGTGATCTTTTTGTATTTGCGCCGGTCCAGCGTGTCGATGCTGATGTTTAGGCGCCGGATTCCGGCGGCTATGATCCGGTCGATATGCTGTTTCAGCAGAACGCCGTTTGTGGTTAGTGAAATATCTTCAATGCCTTCGATGCGGGCAACCTGATCCAGAAAATCGCAGCACCCTTTTCGGACTAGAGGTTCGCCGCCGGTGATGCGGACCTTGGTGATCCCCAGGCGCACGCCGATGCGGATGATCCGAAGGATCTCCTCGTAGCGCAGAATGTTTTTGTGTAACAGTTTTTGGGTCTTGATGCGGGGATTGCAATAGAGGCAGCTCAGGTTGCATCGGTCGGTGATGGAGATTCGCAAATAATTGAGCCGGCGTTGACAGTCGTCGATGAGCAGGTCGCTAACAGGGTTCATGATGGTGTCCGGAGCGGGCTTTCGGAGAAAATTTTCCACCGATAATCTGTGCTTGATATATTTCTTTTTTTGGATATGAATCATTGAATGTGTCCTTACGCACTCTCGTCTTGCGAGCAGGCAGGAAGATCGAATAACGATAAAAAATGCCCCCGGTTGGAAAAGTGATGGCCGAAAAGGCATCCATCGCAGGCGTCAGGAAACCTTTAAAAACCCCTTCACCGCTCCCCAGGCCGTGGCGATGGCCAGGCCGGCGCCGCATTTCATGCGCATCCAGTCCTGATGGGCCAGGATCGATCCCGCGGCAAACAGGTTTTCATGGACCGGTTTGTCTGAGAGGTCTGTGGGCCGGAAATGATCGTCAATTTCTAAGCCGGCCGTGTTGATCTGGTGGCCGGCCGGGTCGAAAAAATCCTCCTGGTGCCAGTGGGAACGGGCTTCCGGCTGGCGCACCGGCAGGTCGAACAGGGTTTCGCGGATCCCTTTCCGGTCGGCGTGCAGGCCCATGCCCAGAAACCGGCCGGCGGCCAGGATGATCCCATCGGCGGTCAGGGTATGACCGGCATCTTTGGCCGACGGGTCGCTGATGGTCAGGGTGAACCGGCCGTCGGTTTCCCGGCGGACCCGGGTGACGCGTTTCTGGGAGAACAGGCGTACGTCCTGGCGCGTCAGGTGGGCCTCGATTTTTTCCTTCATCCGGAGCCCGGCCATGGACGGCGGCATGGTGGGGATTTCAAAGATATCGCAGCCGAGCTGGTCCTGGATGTCGGCCATGATCTCCAAGTTCCGGTGCATGCCGAGAATGGCCGGCATGCCCACCAGGCGGGCGTCCTTGAGATGGGGCCGGATTTCATCGGCCAGGATTTTCCGGTTGGCCGCCACTTCCAGGGATCGAGCCATCTGTTCGGTGAACAGGTCCACGGTCAGGCCGATGCTGGGAAACGGAATCCGGGCGCAGGTCAGATTCGGCCACCGGGGCCGCAGGGTTTCGGCGATCTGGATGGCGGAGAATCCTTTTAATCCCCAGAAGTCGATAAGCAGGCAGGGCGTTTTCTGGGCCAGGCCTGCGGCGCCGGCCCACATGAAAGCTGGCACGGCATAGGTCGGCTTGACCGTTCCCACCGGCGTGATGACTTTCGTGTTTTGATCCGGCTTGCGGAGGTACGGCAGGCCCGCGTCTTCCAGGCATTGAAGGAACCGGTCAACGGCGGTGCGGATATCATCTATGGCCACGCGGGCATAGGGATGTTTGGGCATGTCCTTGGCCAGGGCCGCGATGGCCTGCCAGGGATTATCCCAGGTTTTTTTCGCGTCCACGGGATGGACCCCCATCAGATCCAGGTAGCCGCTGGCGTAAAGGATGCCGCCGCTCACCCCGGCCTGGGCCGTGTCGATGCCGTTTTGCCGGGCGAAAACAGCGGCGGCAATGCCGGCCATGCCCGTGCCGATAATGGCCAGTTCACATTTGGAAGATTCCGCGTAAGTCATGTGACGGTTTTTACCCCTTCAATGTTCCAGTTCAAGGCCGAATAGCCCGCAGTGCATGGCTTCCTGCAGTTCGGCCTGGATCACGGGCATGTCCCAGAGCAGGCACCGCTGCCCCCGCCAGCGCTCGTTGATAAACGCCCGGATGTCGGTCAGCCCCCGGCTGTTATTGATGATTCCCCGGTCATACAGGTAGGCGGTGATGCGGACGGCGCAGAAGGAGCCCTGGCAGGAGCCCTTTCCCACCCGGGTCCGCTTGCCGATGCCGGACAGGTCCACCTGCTGGGCGAATACGTCGAAGCCGGCGATGATTTCGTCAATGGCGCTTTGGGGCACCATTTCGCACTCGCACAGCAGCATGTCGTCGGCCTCATGCCCGGTGACCCACATTTTGGGCGAAAATCCCGGAACGGCCCAGCGGGTTTCATGGGTGGAAATCAGCGGAATCCGGCGGGTCGGGCATGGGACGTTGTTGCCGATCCGCTCACATACCAGGTCCGCGGTTTTTTCCGCCATGAGCCGGAAGGTGGTGAGTTTGCCGCCGGTGATGGTGACAAGATTGTCGATGCCGTTTTTCGCGTGATCCACCAGATCAAAGCCGCGTGTTACGGCCCGGTCGTCATTATCGCCGTTGCCGCCCAGCAGCGGTCTTACCCCGGAATAGGCCCGGATATAGCGGCTGTGCTCAAGAATCGGCATCAGGGCCGCGCCTTCGTTCACGATGTGATCCACTTCATCAACGGTGGGCCGGATATTATCGAGGGTTTCCATCCGGACCGAGGTGGTGCCGATAATGGAGACGGTGCCGCCGGGCACCAGGATGTCCGCGTCTGAAGGGGGGCGTAGGCGGTTGATGACGCGTTCGCTGATGCGCGTGTGCGAGATCACCAGTGTGCCCTTGGAATAGATGACGCTGATGGGGGCTCCGGCCATGGCGGCCACTTCCGCGGCCCAGGCTCCGGTGGCGTTGACCACCATGTCGGCTTCGACAGTGGTCTTTTCGCCGGTGATGCTGCTTTCCAGGTCCACCGTGATGATCAGGCCTCCATTCTTCTGAAACCCGACGACTTTTGTGTGCCGGAAGAATTTACAGCCGAGTTTCTGGGCGTCCGTGATGTTTTCCAGAACCAGCTTGAAAGGGTCGATGGAAGCGTCTTCCACCGCGTAAACGGCAATGGTTTTGTCCGTGAGGGCGGGCTCCATCTGCCGGGCTTCGGCGACATCCACGGGGCGGCAGGGCAGGCCGTGCTTTTCGCAGAGCAGGGGAAAATCGGCGATGAATTTTTCGTCGTCGCCCTCCACGGCCGCGAAAAACCCGCCGGTGGCCTCGATGCAGTCCGGCGCGAGCTGTTTTAACAGCCGGTTTTCATCCCGGCACTCCTGGGCCGAATGCGGGTCGTTGCTCACGTAGCGGGCGCCGCTGTGGAGCAGGCCATGGTTGGCCCCGGACGCCCCGGCATTGATGTCCTTTTTTTCCACCAGAATGCATGCGACGCCTCTTAGAGCCAGATCCCGTGCCACGCCGGTGCCGGTGGCGCCACCGCCGATGATCAATACCTGGGTTTTCAAATAATGCCTCCAAATGCTGGAAAGATAATAAAAAATCGATATCTTTATACAAATATCAAAATTTTCAGATATTTCAAATTATTTCTCCAAAAATCCCAATGGTTTTGTAAAAATCCCGATGCCGCCCGTTTCGTGATGTTTTGCGGCGGATACGCAGGCCGGCTGCAATGGCAATTCGGTGATTCGCGCCGGAGAATAAGGGCAATAATCGTTTTACACCTGACCGGCAAATGCGCTATATAAAAGCTGTTGACCCTGCTTCGTGGTGTTTTGAGTAAGTAACTTCAGGGAAGTTACTTAAAAGCTGTATATCCCGCTACACTGTATTTTTGCAGAAACGAACTCTCGGGGAGTTCTTTGAGATTCGGATTTTTGAAATGAATCCTGTCAGACAGTTGGAGATGCTTAAAAATCAGGGCCGTAAGGTCATCGCCTGTTTTCCATTGTATCCGCCCATGTCCCTGATGTATTCCATGGGCCTGGTGCCCGTTGTTGCGTGGGGGCTTAGAGGTCATGTTCCTGGTACGGATGCCGCAGACCGACATCTACCGCCCTATACCTGTTCGGTGGCACGGCATATGACCGAATTTATCCTTACCGAGGCCCGGAATCTTATTGACGGGATTTTTATGTACAATGCCTGCGACACTCTGCGCAACCTTCCGGAAATTCTCATGGATCAATTGACAGCCTCCGGACGGGACATCCCTTTCATGCACATGCATCTGCCCATGACGCCCAGGGACCAGACCGACGCATCCGCCTATATGGCAAATGAAATCCGATCCTTGGTACGCGATCTTTCCGACCGGTTCGGCATCGGGTTTTCATCCGAAAGATTCCAGGCTTCGGTTGCCCTTTATCAGCGGATGCGGGGCCTGGCCCTTGAAGCACAAGAACGGGTGGCGGCCGGGAGCCTGGGTTTTGTTGATTTTACAGAAGTGATGCAGGCAGGCGCGTTCATGCCGGTGGAAGACCATATTGACGCCCTGGAAAAACTGATCTCATCGGGCAAAAGCGATTCCATCGATCGTAAACAGCCGGAAGATAAAAGCCCGGGCGTGATGATCAGCGGTATCCTGCCGCCGCCGGCATCGGTGATCGCGGCCGTTGAATCGGCAGGGCTGACCATTGTGGCTGATGATATCGCATCCTTTTACCGTTCATACGCGGTGATGCCGGACCCCATGCCCGACCCGGAAGAATATTACCGGATGTTTTACGATGATCATTATCCCTGCCCCACGCTGCTCTATTCCTGCGACCGGCGGTTGGAGGCCCTGGAGGAACGAATCACGCAAAGCAATGCCCGGGCCGTGATTTTTATCGGAGAAAAGTTTTGCGAATATGAATATTTTGAATTTCCATATCTGGAGAAACAACTGGCCGAAAGGGGAATCCCGAGCCTTCGGATCGAGATATCCATTGAAGACGACGCGCATACCGGAGCGCACGATGCCCGGATCGCGGCGTTCGCGGAAATGATACACAATTATGATGGGACCGTAAAAAGTTAATTGTGAGCGGCATTTTATAGGAGCATGCCATGGCATCTTTTCAGAAAACAGAGGCCGGACGGCACATGAGCATGGTGATCCGGGATGCGTATACGGAATTGCACGCCCGGGCCGCCGGAGGCGCTTTTGTGGTCTGGATCGCCATCAATGTTCCGGCCGAGATCTTTTCGGGATTTGATGATGTGGTTTACGGAGTCCCGGAAAGTCACGCGGCATTGAACGCGGCCAAGGGGATCGGGGCGCTGCAATGCGAAAAAGCCGAGCGGATCGGCTATTCAATGGATCTCTGCTCCTATGCCCGCATCGATATCGGGTGCGCATCCGACAATTTCAGCGATTCCCCGACCTTCGGGCTGCCGAAACCCCATCTGTTGGTATCTGACACCAACAACTGCTCCCTTCTGACCAAGTGGTTCGATGTGCATCACCGGGAAATGAGGGTTCCCCATTTCATCCTTGACGTGCCTTTTTGCTACGCGCCCCAGCAGCAAAAGGATCGGGACTATATCATCGCGCAGTTTCACGATCTGATCAGGGTTATTGAAAAGATGTCCGGTCAGCAGTGCGACATGGAAAAAGTAAAGCAGGCCGTATCATATACAGACGAAGGAATCGTCTGGTGGAAACAATTTCTCGGGTATGCCGCACACCGGCCGTCCGGAATTACGGCCTTTGACAGCTTTGTCCAGATGGCACCGTTTCTCGTGGCCAGAGGCACGCCCCGGTTCGTGGAACATTACCGGATCCTGGCTGAGGAAACCGGGGACAGGGTGGCATCCGGCGATTTTCCCGTGCCGGATGAAAAGTACCGTCTGTTCTGGGACAATATCGCGCCATGGCATCAACTCCGGGACATGTCGGCAAGTTTGGCGAAATTCAAGGCCAATATCGTGGGCGCCACCTACACTTCGTGCATCGGCGGCATCGAAGGGAGTTTCGACCGTTATGCCTATGACGGCGGGGATCCTCTGGCACATCTGGCCCGGACCCAGAACTGTTATGTTTGCCCCCACGGCATGGCGTTGCGCGGCAGGGCCATGGTCGATGCGGTGCAAAAGCTCAACATCGATGGAATCGTGTTTGCCGGCAACCGGAGCTGCAAGCCGTATTCCCTCACCCAGTTCGATCAGCAGCGGAAGATGGCCGAAGCACTGGACGAGCCTTCGGTGATGATCGACGTGGATCACGCGGATGTCCGCAAGTACAGCAGGGAAGGGACGTTTACGCGGCTGGAGGCCTTAATCGAAAATATCGAGATGAAACGATCCGCCCGTGCCCGGGTTTGATATTACACCGTTACAGAATGCTGAAATTAAAAGTTTATGTGGTTTTGGCTATGCAGTGTTCGTTTATCGTTGGGATTGATACAGAATCAAGAATTTGATGAGGGGTGGTTAATGATTTATGGGTTTCTCTAAAAATTGGTCATTTTAGTATGTTCCGTCAAGTCATTATGTGCTATATGAATCCTCAAAAACAAAGGGTTTGGGGAGGAAAAAATGATGATGCAGACCGGACTTTTCGATTGGCATGACCGATTTGAAAAACTGAACAAAAACGGAGATCCGCT
>CAYZXZ010000021.1:0-137 GCA_964481615.1 uncultured Desulfobacteraceae bacterium
CGGCTTGTTTGGCGGCAATGTGTCCGGCAGGGTGTCGACGATGATCTCCTCTGATGGATCGGATTCATTTTCCGTTTCATCCTCCGCAGTGACAGCAAAATAATATTGTGGCAATGGGACATCAATTTCAGGTATGG
>CAYZXZ010000021.1:147-23561 GCA_964481615.1 uncultured Desulfobacteraceae bacterium
AAAATAATAACGGCCGGCTGCGGTCAGTCCGGTGATGGTAAATGATGTCGTCTCATTCTTACCGGCTTCGACCACCGTGCCATAATTGCCGGACGCCGTTCCGTAATAGACGTTGTAACGGATTAGATCGGTTTCCGAATTGGCATTCCACCGCAGACTCACGGAAGTCCCTGTGATGGCGCTCAACGCGGTCACGCCCAGTCCCGACGGAACATCAGGCGCCAACGCATCCTGGGTTGTTGAAATGGATTTCACCGTTGATTTCTGGGATTCCGCCACGGCGGAAAATGAGGAAACCGCCACATAATACGTCGTCTTCTGCTGCAGCCCGGAAATGGTGTAACGATTGTTCGAAGAATCTACCTGTTCGCGGTTGCTGAGATTGCCGGACGTCGTTCCCCAGTATACATAATAGCCTTCGGCCAGGCCGTCGCGGTTCCAGGTGACGGTAATGGCATTGACGGCGGCGCTCAAGGTCACGTTCTGAGGCATTTCAGCGGCCCGCAGCATAAGGCCGGGCCACATCAGGAAAATAAATAAAAACATCATTATTTGTTTTTTCATGCCACCCCTCATCCGCTGACGGTTATTCAAGGTTAACAGTTGCCGGATTCATAAAAAGTAAAATTTAATTAAATCATTTAATATTATCAAAATTATATAATATATATCTAAACCGATTGTTTAACATAAGAATACGTGCTGCCGGGATCATCGGTCATGATGACGTCCGCGCCGAAATCCATGGCCCGCTCGATGCTTTTCCTATTGTTGCAGGAATAGGTCATGATCTTCTGCAGATGACTGCGGCCAAGCGTCATAAATCCGGGGTTCAGTCGGGAAAGACTGAGGCCCCAGCCATAAAGCAGATCCGTGTCGATGGCCAGTTCGGAAACCTGTTGCACCGGCCGATTGAGGTTCAGCACGCATCTGCGGTTCGGATCATGTTCCAAAACAATTTTAAGAAGCTCCGGATCAAAAGAAAGAACATACAAATTGTCCTGAAAATCATCCGGCACGAACTTTCGCATCTGTTGGACAACGGACCGCGCCAGTTCCCGGTAAAGGGCCCCATGCCTTGTTTTTGGAGCCGGCTTGATCTCCACCATCAGGCGGGTCAGGGCCCCATATGACGTCAGGACCTCCTCGAGCGTCATGAGTTTTTCACCGGCATATGCCGGTGAAAACCATCCCCCCCAGTCCAGAGCCGCAAGCTGATCAAAGGCATGATCCGACACAGATCGGGAACTCCCGTTGATCTTTTTCAGCGTGTCATCATGAAAAATCACCGGAACCCCGTCGCCGCTGCTGCGGACATCAAACTCAATTCCGTCGACGGGAAAGGAGAGCGCCCTGTCAAAAGCGGACCGGGTGTTTTCCGGGGCCTCCGCCATGGCCCCGCGATGGGCAACCAGCAAAGGGGACAAATCTGTGCGCATGGATTTTCATTATCCCATTATCAGACAGATCTCAAGGACGGAACGGATATATCCGAAAAAATTCCAGGCAGACCGGCCATGCCTTCAAGACGATGCCGCAGGCAAAGCCCGTCTCATTGCTTTAAAACAATGCCGCAAGGAAGTTCCTCGCCGAACATCAGGGTCTCGTCCTGCGGAGCAAGGGGGACCACGGCGGTTAAAAACCGGATCTTGTCGGTCATCTGGTTCTGTTCCAGCCAGTCCGCAACCTGCTCGACGGTGTCCGGATCCATGTCCCGCACGCGATCTCCGGTTTTCCGGGCCATCTGTATCAAAGCGTTCCCGATGGGCGCCGGGTTCCGTGGCTGCATGTCCAGCAGTCGGCGGATCCATTCCGCCGCTTGGGCCGGCGGCACTACCCGGTCGACCGGTCCGTAGAGCAGGTCCCTGGCCCCGATCCGCGAAAGAGCCCATACCATCTGGGGAACGATTTTGCGGGGCTGAATACCGTCCATCAGCATTCTTCCGAATTCGATCTTATCCCTGACGGCCAGGCGCTCCATGTTGGCGATGGCCATCCAGATCTCGTGCTGTTCCTGAGCCGGAATCCGGACCTTGCTCCCTTTTTTGGGCACCAGCCGGGAACGGATGTCCTGGATAAACTGGCGCTGCTGACCGGATGAAAGCCCGCCTGCTACCCGTCGCCAGAGGATCCACCATTCCTGGTCGACCTGAAGATTTTTACCGAACAGAACACCCTGCTTGTAGATTTTCCACAATTGCCTTACCCGCTGTTCATCCAGCCCGTCACCGAAACCCGGCCGCAGGCAATAACCGGCCAGGTTCAGCCACCGGATTTCATGATCGGCCGAAAACCGACGGCTGTTAATCATCCACAAAAGCGCATCGGCCAATCTCCGAATGAAACTCAAGGGCCATTTGTCGCGGGAACGGCCCACGGCATCGGATAGATTTTTTGAAACCCGGCTTACTACCGCTGCATCCGCATGCTCCGAAAACGCCTGTTTAAGCAGGGATTCGGCGGTTTCGACCACCGCGGACTCAAAGACTTCAGCATCCCGGATCCCGGCGTCGACGATGATGTTGCGGAGCTGGAACTGAAGCCGCCACCGGTGAGGACTGGACAGGGACCGGCACCACACGGCCAAGACCCCCATTTCCGTGTATTCCGCCTCCATCTGCACCGGAATCACGGTTTTCATCCCCTTCTGTCCGAACTGGATCACGGTTTGCACCGGCGGCAGGGGCGTCAATGTATCATCCACAACGACCAGGTCCCCGCTCCTGTCTCCGGACCGGTAACTGGAGCTGTAGAGCGCAAAACTGACCGGCTGGTTCGCCAAGACTTCGAATGCGCGATCCGGCATGCTGATGCGCACCCCTTCCTCGGCCCCGCGCTCCACCAGACAGATGGCGGTGGCCTGATCCCCGTCTCCGTCTGCCCCTCCGGCAAGGCCCAGGTAATACGCACGCGCGCTGCCGCTGCCAACGCGCACCCCCTGGCCGGCCTTGACCAGACCGTAGTAGCCCGCGCCCAGAGCCACCGCAAGATCCGGCTCCGGATTTTCCAGCACCCTCGGAAGGCGGACATCCGATTCGGAAAACCAGTAACGGATCGCCTCCCTGATCCGTTCCCGGACCACGCAGGCTTTCAGTGAACCGCCGTTAAACAGGATGAAATCCGGAAACGGCGACTTTTGCAGCATCTGCTGAACATCTTCCCGGTGCTTTTCCAAAAACATGCCGATATGGCGGGTGATGGCCGGTTCCGTGGCATAAGGGAGCCCGAATTCGGAAATCCCCTTTCGGACTGAAGCTTCGACGACGGTATCCGGTTTCACCAGGGGAAAAAACCCGTCTAAAACGATGTTTTCAAGGGTTTGCCGGTCGATTTTGGCGCTCAGGGTCCCGCCGATCAGACGCGTACCCGTGCCCATCATGGTCACGGTATCACCGGCGATGTCGGAATTGAGGATGTTTTCCTTGGCCTGCCGGCAGAGATGACAGAGGGTCTTCCACCGGTCCGTGGTCAGGGGCGACTGCCTGGAGAATTCCCGCTCCACGTGACGTGCCAGGGCCAGGTCGATGTTGTCGCCGCCGAGAATCAGGTGATCTCCCACTGCGATCCTGACGAAACGGGGCGGGCCTTCGGTCTGCTCGAGGGTGATGAGGGTAAAATCCGTGGTGCCGCCGCCCACATCGCAGACCAGGACAAGCTGGCCGGGCCGGATATGATCCTGCCAGTCGGATTCATGAGCAATCAGCCAGCTGTAAAATGCTGCCAGCGGCTCTTCCAGAAGCGTGACATTTGTCAAACCCGCGATATTAGCGGCTTCGATGGTGAGATCCCGGGCAACCTCGTCAAAGGAAGCGGGAACGGTAATGATAATGGTCTGGTTTTCAAGATAAAGCGCGTCATCATCGCCCCTTGTGCTGTTCCATGCGAGGCGGATATGCTTCAGATAGGCGGCTGTTGCCTGGACCGGGGAAATTCTGCGGACATCATCTCCAGATCCCCAGGGCAGGATGGGTGCCCGCCGGTCCGCGCCGCTGTGGCAGAGCCAGCTTTTGGCCGAAGCCACCAGCCGGGCGGGAATTCCCGAACCATGATCCCGGGCGAACCTGCCGACAAAACCGGGAGCATCGGTCCGCCAAGGCAACCGGATAGACTCTTCCGAGATATCATACCCGCCGGGCAGATAACAGAACGACGGCAACACCGGCAACGCGCTCACCTCTCCCGGGCCGGTCAACTGGGGAATTTTAAACAGCCGGATCCCCCGGTTTTTGCGGTTTTCCTCCTGCAAGTCGACGTACGATACGGCGGAATTCGTGGTTCCGAGATCAATGCCTATGATGTATCGCTTTTCATTCATGTCGATTGGCGTCTTGCTCCTGAAACACTGTGGCGTTGCCGCCTCAGGCCTGTTCCCGCACGTTGAACTCGAGTTTCCAGCGCCTGTCGTCGTCCACCGAGACGCACCACAATTCAATTGTACCGATTTCCGTCACGCTGATTTCGATGGTCACCCGCACGATGCTGCCGAGTTCGCCGTCCAGGGCGGTTTCAATGGTAGTAATCTCTTCGATGTCCCCCTGCCAGTCCTCGACGATGTTCCCGATGGCGTCGGTTTTGCGTACGGAGGAACCCAGAAAGTCAAAAAGGACCGGTTCGCCAACCGCCAGAACAAATTCCTGATCCCTGATGTTGGCGTCCGCGCCTTCTTCCATACCGAAAGGCGCAACGCAAAGGGCTTTAACCGGCGCGGGCATTCCCGGAACCGCGGGCATGGAAGCGGCCACGCCGATATAATAGGACTTGCCCAGGCCGCCCCGGATCCGGATGCCGGAACCGCGCCGCGCCAGGCCGTAATAGGCTGCGCCCCTGGCCACGGCCAGATCCGTATCATGCGCCGTGATCTCGCGGATGCCTCCTTCAGACCCTGCCGGATGCCAGGAATCAATGGCGCGGATGATGCGGTTTCGCAGAGATGCAGCCTTCATAACCCCGCCGTTGAACAGCACCGCTGTGGGGATGCGCCCTTCGAGGCCGGCGCCGGGTTCCTGTCGATGAAGAAATCTGGCCAGATGCCGGGTCACGGCCGGGTCCGACTCATAGGAAAGCCCCGCCTCCTTGAGCCCCATTCGGGAATCGCTTTTCGGCGTCTCATCGAATCGGCATAAGGGGAAAAACCCGTCCATGATAAGGCCGTTGATTTCGCCGGATGTCAGAGAGATTTTCAACGTGCCGCCGATCAGGCTGCTTCCCCGCCCCAGGATGGTTACCGGATGATCGGGGATCGCGGCATCGGACAAAATGACTTCCTTGGCCGTGCGGCAGTTCTGAACCAGTCCCCGCATCTGCCAGGCATCCAGGCGAGTTCCGGTTTCGGCCATTTTACGGGACATGTGATAGGCCAGCGCAAGATCCATATTATCGCCGCCCACCAGCAGATGCTCGCCCACGGCGATCCGCTCCAGCGCAAGTTCGCCGTTATCTTCGGACACCCGGATCAGACTGAAGTCCGCGGTGCCGCCGCCGATATCGCAGACCAGGACGAGATCGCCCTTGCGGACCTTTTTTCGCCATTGATCGCCCGAAGACGCGATCCATGCGTAAAAAGCGGCCTGGGGTTCCTCGAGCAGGGTGATATGAGGCAGTCCGGCCATTTCCGCGGCCCGGACCGTCAGCTCTCTTGCCACTGCGTCAAATGACGCAGGTACGGTCAGAAAGATCTCCTGGTTTTCCATGTTCAGGGCCGGGTCATCGCCCGCCATCCGAAAGTTCCACACACTCCGGATATGACCAAGGATAATGGCTGATGCGGCAACAGGCGAAAACCCCGGCACGTCATCGGGACGCCCCCACGGCAACACCGCCTTGTTCCGATCGATCATGGCATGGCAGAGCCAGGATTTTGCCGAAGCAATCATACGCTGGGGGACTTCTGCCCCCCGCTGTCGGGCGTACTCCCCGACGATCATCGCGTTTTCTCTGTCCCACGGCAACGAAAACGCGTGATCCGATATTTCATGAGGACTCGGAACATAAATGAACGACGGCAGCACCTGCCGGTTCTCCATTGCGCCGGCTCCGACGAACTGGGGAATTTCCAGTACCCCGATACGGTCCGGGCTTTCGTCGATGGCGGTATAGGCCACCACGCTGTTTGTGGTACCCAGGTCGATTCCGATAATGTAGACGGGTTCAGTCAAATCATTGCTCCAATGGTTACGCGAAACTTACAAAATCTCCACCTCGGCCGGGGCGATGACCCTGGGATTATGGCCAGAATTCAGGACCGGCAGTTCGATTTTGCCGGCCTGCCAGCCCCTATGACGGAGAATTCCCTTAAACGGCGGCTCGCCCGATACGTTTCCGGTCAGCTTGATAGCATCAACATCGAAATTTTTCGGAACCAAAACATCCTCGCCCTCCTGTTTTTCAATGACGGGCTTTAGTTTCAGGTATTTATTCAAAGTCTTGCTGCAGTTTTCATGAATATTGCGGACCGCGACCCCGATCTGGCGGTCATCATAAGAGGTTAAATCCTCGGTGAAAAAATCCACCAGACGCCCTTCCCGCTGCAAAACCGACATCAGGTGCAGATAGAGTCGATGCATGCGGGCCTGCTGATCCGCTTCCGATTCCCGGACATCGGGACCGGCATCGTCTGCCGGCGGCATTCCGGCCGGGAAATCCCTCTTCTTCTTGCGGTCAGGAATTGCCTTTGCCTTTTCGGCGTCTTTCGGGACAACAATTCCCGCGCGGGACATGGCTTTGGAAATGGAACAGCGCAGAATCAACCAAAAGGTCAAGGCCAGAAAAAAACAGATCGCGCCTGTCAGCGGAATAAAAAAATGCTCCGCGGAATCGATCCAGGGCCGTATCTGATCGAATCCCGCCTGAAATTCCGGGTTCCGGGCCGCCACGTCCTGGAGCACCGGCATCGGCAGTGCGGAAAAGAAGAACCGCCATCCCGCATAACCGGCAAACATCACCATCAGGGCGACAACAATAAAAAATATCAGGGTCCAGAGCAGAATCCGCCTGGAATATGATTTCATGACATTCATGCATTACCCCCGGGTTGTTGAATTTTCCATTTTTTGAAAAAGCGACTGACTCCGGACGCGCGGTCGCAAAGGCAATTAAGTAAAATCATTCGCCCCATGAGTCAAGAATCTTTTCCCTTGTTCAACCGCTCCACTGGACCCGGCCGGTCCTCGTGTTCCGCTGCGGCGCCAGCGGAAAAACCGGAAATTTTACCTGAAATTTTATTGATTCTCCGGAAATAGTGTGATAGCAAATAATTTTGCCGACAAGCAGCATCAGGGAAAAAACAGAATGATCATCAAACGCGATAAATTTGATTTTGAAATCGGATATCTGGTAAAGAGTCCATGCCGGGACTGCGCCCATCGGAAAAACCTGCCGCAATGCTCGGATCAATGCGGCATTATCGATAAAATAAGAATTCTTCTGGCCCGGGGAATTTCATGCACCGGCCGGTATTCGATTTATTGACGACACAGGTGCCGACACCGAATGAAAAAATAAAAAAGATATAAAGAGGATATGGCTTTTTACCTGCTCGCCTGAAATTATCGGAACATCACCACATCGCATTCAACAAAACAATAAAATCCGGGAAATCATCAATGAAAAAAACAGCAAATATCATATTGATTTTGATGGGGCTGGCATTTGCATGTCCGCCGACCGCCTGTCTCGCCCAGACTTTCAACGCACAGCTGCTGGCCAACCAGTCCGCCATCGACAGCGAATTCAATGCCATGTTCGAAATGTCGGAGAGCATTCTCACCACCGGCCTCAATGGTGTTTATAAAGATGACCAATACCGGTATCTGAACGCCAAAATATCAATCGGCAACGAACTGATTACCAAAGGACTGACAGGGGATCTCGGAATCTTCGGCAACATCGGCCGGTACAAGGAAAAGGATCGCAAAGGCAACCTCACCAGCGCCGGTTTCATGGTTTCGGCCGCCTATGATTTGTCAAAAGAGGTGTCGGATCAAATTCCGGTGGTTTTCCTGTCCCGGATATCCATCTCGCCCGAGCCGCTCTGCTTCCAGGATACGGATAAATTCGCCGAAATCGTCGCCGAGGTCCAGTGGCAAGCCCTAAAGCAGGCGGCGGTTGTGGCGCGGTACCGATACCTTGATATGGATTTTGAGAAAAAAAGAGCCGAATGGCAAAAAACCGACAATGAGGGATATCTGGGACTGAAATTTATCTTTTAACCCGGAAAGCTGAGCGTGAAAATAAGAACCCGCGGACAGATTCGCCACGGGTTCTTATTTGCGACAGGAACGGCATCATATTCGTAGATGTCTATTCGACCGGTGCATAGACCGGCATATACGGATCTTATTCCGATGCTTTTCCTTTGGGCATTTTTCCCACATCACCGACCGTAATACGATCTAAATTGTCCGAAAGGATTTTCGGACCAATCCCCTTAACGTTCATCAAGTCATCGACAGTTTCAAAAGGTCCTGATGCTCCACGATACTCAATAATGCGCTGGGCCAGCGCCTCCCCGATGCCCTTCAGCGAAATCAGTTCTTCCGCCGTGGCGGTATTGATGTTGATTTTTCCTTCATCATCAGCGGCCCATCCGGGCGCAGCCATACCCAGCACAAAAACAAAAACCATAAAAACCACAGAAATCTTAATCAGTTGTTTCATAATAGTTCTCCTTTTGTCGTGGATGTTGAAAAAAATCGATGACGCCGTACCCTGAAAACGGCTTTTCCGTCCTCTCTGCCATGATCAAGCAAATACCATGACACCCGCGGCACATGCGCACGGATTTTATCCAAAATCGATTAAATGTCAAGAACTATATTGAAATTAGTTTTTAAAACTAACATTAGAATTAACGTTATCGTAAACTGTAAGTTTATACGCGTATTAAATTTAAAAGTGCAGGAAATCAAATTTTGAATGATTATAGTGTTCTTGCATATCGATCGAAAATATAAATAAGTAAGTATAATGGCTGAAAATATGTAAATCTCCGTGGATTCTTACAGTTGGACGTAGAAATCCAAAACTTCGCAAAAAAAGCATAGCAAAATATTGATGCTCAGGCGGAAACCCAAAGTGTTAAGTTCCGGATTCCGAATCCGGGTCAACCAAAACAAGGGTCTCAAAGGCCACCAGTTCTTTGGCCAGGCCCCGGATCACGGCCGTAGTGCCGGACGTTGGATCGCCGGTATAAAGCTGATCAAGACTCATCGCATCCCGGATGGATTTCCCCACGAACAGATCGAGAAAGGATCTGTCCTTGAACGACTGGTCCCTCTCCCGGGCGCGCTGGATATAGATATCTTTGATGATCATATCGGCATCCATACCGAAAACAAACTCTATGGCGCCGAATTCGCCTTTCTGGGAGGCGGCAATGATGGTGCCGACGATCTGCCCTTTTTCGCCGGTCATTTCATAATACTGGAACTGGTCCTGCTGGCCGGGCAACAGTTCATACCCGATTTTCTCCTCGATGATTTTACGCTGGACCGGAGATATTCTGACATTGACTGTTCTATAATCGCGGGCGTCTGAAAAAATCCGGGTCATGGTCCGCTCGGGATTCCGCCACACGCACAGGTAAACATCCTGGGCTGCAATCGGCAGGACGCTAATAAGTAAAAGAAAACAGGCGATACAGCTGAAGCGTGACTTTGTGACGCGAAGGGCTGTGACCGGCATAACAATATCCTCCTCTAATGGTAAACCAGGGTGGTTTGCCGGTGACCCCGACAAACCACTCATCCTTATATTCCGATCCATGCCATACGAGATTGGCGGCAAGGTTTACGTCGAGCTTCGGCAGCAGGGCGTAATCGATCGCGGCAAAACCCGCGGTCATCGAGCGATGGTCGACCCTGCCGGCGCTCAGTTCCACCCTGCCCAGCCATCGGCCCAGGTAAAGGGTGGCATCCATGCCGCCGACGGCACGGTGCAAGGCCAAATCCTCATCCTTGTACATATCCCCATCGCTGCCTTCAGCATGCGCGCGGATCGACTTTCCCAAGGCCGCAGACAGTCCCAAAGAAATTTCCTCTGTATCGCCCGGGGTGAAGCCGATTCGGGCCACACCCAGGCCATGGCCAAGGCCGTCCGGTGTGCCTCCGGGGCCATATCCCTGGGTAATGGAAGCTGCATAATCAAGTGCCCCGGTCACTCCGGACAGCATTACGCCGTTATCGGCATCCATACCCAAAACCGCGTCATGGGGCACCTCATAGAGAAGCCGTGAAGCGGAAAAACCGGGCAGCAGGCCCCAAGGAAGGCCGAAACGCCCGACGGTGATGTTCCAAGCGCCCATCGGCCCCTTGTATTGGCCATAGACTTCATGCAGCATAACATCGGAAAAGTTATCTTCGGCTTCCACCAGCCCAAACACGATGAGGCGGTCGCCCTTGCTGTCCGAAAATGTCTTCCGAACGGAAGCGCCCACCAGGTGAATGTTTGCGTCGTGCTCCTCCCATTCGGTCAAACGGTATCGCGCATCGCCATCAACAGATACGTTCCATGCGGACCGAGCAGGTCCCGGCATCAGCAGGAGCAGGAACAAGACAATGATCACTATGGACAATAAACATCTGATTTTGGATAGACTCGTAAAAAGACGAATTTCAGACGGTGTTGTAAAAAGCTCCAGTTTCAAGGCACGCAAATCCTGAAGAATGAGACGTACCCGGCCGTACGTTGAATGACGAAGGATGACGCGCAACGCAGAAAATGGACTTTTTACGAAAACGTCAATTTTTGATTTCGCCGTCTTCAATGTGCACCGTCCGACTGCAGCGTTTAACAATATCCGGGTTATGGGTGACCACCACGATGGTGACACCGCCCTTGTTGAGCTGTTCAAAAATACCCATGATCATTTCGGCATTCCGGGAGTCAAGATTGCCGGTGGGTTCGTCCGCAAGAAGAATGGGCGGTGAATTGATCAGGCTGCGGGCAATGGCCACCCGCTGCATTTCCCCTCCGGAAAGCTGGCACGGCAGGTGGCGGAGACGGTTTCCCAGTCCTACCATTTCCAGAAGTTCCCGGGCACGGCCGTTGGGTTTGTTCCGTGTGAACAGGGAAGGCAGGGACACGTTTTCCAGCACATCCAAGGTCGGGATCAGAAAAAACTGCTGGAACACGAACCCGATGGATGTCCCACGGAGCCGGGTCAGGCCGGCTTCGTTTTCATCCTGGATCTCACGACCGTTGACCGTTACCCGGCCCCTGGTAGGGCGGTCGAGACATCCCATGATGTTCATGAGAGTGGTCTTTCCCGATCCGGAATGGCCGATCACGGCCACATATTCACCCCGCGCCACCGCCAGCGAAACATCTCTAACCGCATGAACGGTTTCCGCGCCCCTGCGGTAATTCTTGGATACATTCTCTAATTCAATGACATGTCCGTTATTCATTTCTCAACACCTCCATGGGAACGATTTTCGCCGCACGAAACGCGGGATACAGGGAACAGGCCACACCGATAAGGGTGCAGACCGCAAAAGCCATCAGCGCGATACCCGGATCCGGACTGGCGATGGCTCCGGAAGGCACATAGGCCACCAAAAATTTCCGCAACAGGTTCCCCGACAAAGGGCTCATCAGCATGCCGACCAACGCGCCGAAAGCGCTTCCCATAACAGCGATGGCCGCTGTTTCCAGCGATATCAGGCGGAGCAGATCATACTTTCCGGCCCCGACGCACTTGAGATAGGCGATTTCCCTGCGGCGTTCCAGCACGGCCATGAGCATGGTATTAATAATGCCGAACACGGAAATTATAAAAGCAACAGCCACCATGACGAACATGATGGCCCTGGTTGCGGCGAAAAATTGCAGGATCCCTTCGCTCAGCTCCTTTGAACCGATCACAAAATAATCCCCGGGCATCATGGCCCGGAGATGATTTTGAACAGCATCCATAGCACTGATATCTTTAAGTTTTAGCGCCACGGCCGAAAGCTTGCCCTCCCTGCCCACCATGGATTGTGCCGTGGCAAGGGGCAGAAAAAAGGTACCGTCGTCCTGGCTGTAATTTCGCTCAAGAATACCCGAAACAACGAATTCCCTGTCGAAATGCTCGGTATACATCCGATCCCCGATTCCGAGATTTTCAATGCGTGCTATTTCGGCTCCGAGGATAACCGAATCAGCAGCGGTGAACCAGCCGCCTGCCGCAAACCGCCAGTCGGGTTTTATCGCCTGAACCGCGTCCGTGACCCCCATGAAGATATCGGTCCGGGAGCCGTCATCAGTGGTTACGGCAAAAAGCTTAAACGGCATCACCGCATCCAGTTCCGGCATGGCCTTGAGTTTTCCGATGATATTCTCATCTACATAAAGGGGACTCAGACCGCCCTGGGCGATGACGGATGCGGCCTCGATGGGGCATCCTTCCTTGGTGATATAGAGGTGCACACCGGTTTTATTGACCAGGTCGTTGGTCACGGCGGACGAATACCCACTGTCCAGGGAAAGGACCACGCTGAGGGTGGCGGCCGAGACCGCAAGGCTCAACCCCGTGAGCATGCTTCTGACGGGATTGCGCCGAAGATTGCTGAGCGCGACTTTGATAAAAGACAATGGCCACCTCCTATTCCATTTTCAAGCCAAGGGCGGAAAACACGATCTGTCCTTCGCCGCTGATGACCTGGGTGTAAATGGTTACGCTTTTGCCCTTCTCCAGTTTCGGGAACTTGAATCCCTGGGGATAGATGGTAGCGGTTTGAACCCCGTCCTGGAAAAAAAACTCGCACAGGGACGCGCACTGGCCCGAAACAATTCCTTTCATGACGATATTTTTTTCATGGTATTTAGAAGGGGTTTCCATCACCGAAGCCAGCTTAACAACGGGATCGTTTTCAGGAATTTCCACCCCCAATCTCAATCCCGCGTCGGCACCGGAAATGTTGCAGCCGGCGGTCATTACGACAAAAAACAGCACCGCGAAACAGAAGATGAAATTTATAATAATCGGTCTTTTTTTCATGATGATTTCCTTTCAATTCTGGATAAATGAATAATAATAAAGGCTTCGTAAAGCTTTGGTCACCGAAAGATTCTCAAAGCATGCTGCTCGATTTTTTCGAAACCATCGATTTTGAAAACACGAACAAAGGACTTTAAAGCGCGAAAGATATCACAGCAGAAGAATGGTTGAGGAAAGATGCGGCGGAATCCGGGTCATTTTTCGATCAAAAGCGAGGATGGATCTAAAGATAAAGCTATCGGTCTGCGGTATGAATGCCGATGGGAGAGCTTTATGAAATTGAAATTCCGTAAATGACGGCCGGCGGTCATCTTTGAGAAGGAATTGATTCACGGCCGATTGGGGCTCGCTGTCGGACGTGCAGCAGCAGACTGGGTGCGTATCGCAGGTGTTCCGGATATCGACGCCTGCAAAGCTGATGTCAGAAGGCGTTTCCGGCGCGCATGCATCGGCGCAGCAGCAGGCGGGGATGGCAGAAATTTCAGCGGCCGCCCCTGATGTATCGACGGCGGTCGACTTACTCCCGGACGCGCAAACGCATCTGTAAGCTTCGGCCATCGGCGGTGCGATCAGGGAGAACACCAGAGCCGCAACCATCAGTAATGCTGAAATATGTCTTTTGACCGGTAAAGGTCTCATGTGAAGCATACCCGCTATATGTGAGTTCAGTTTGTACAAATTTAATTATCCATGCCGTCAAAGTCAAGGGGTTTTCAAAAACACAATATGCCCGCCACCGCGCCAGTCATGCAGGTGGCCATGGTCCCGGCGATGATGGACCGCAACCCCAGAGAGACGATCTCCTTGCGCCGCTCGGGCGCCATGGCGCCCAGGCCGCCGATCATGATACCGAGACTGCCGGGATTGGCAAACCCGCAAAGGGCATAGGACATGATCAGCAGGCTCCTGTCGCTAAGAGTCCCGGGCGACAGGTTGCTCATATCCACATAGGCGATGAATTCATTTAAAACGGTTTTTGTGCCCATGAGCACGCCTGCGACATGCGATTCGGCCCAGGGAACGCCCATGAGCCAGGTCACCGGCCCCATGAGCCATCCCATGATCCGCTGAAGGGTAAGGGGCGCACCCGCCATGTCCGGAATCACGCCCAGTACGATGTTTATCAGATGGACAAGGGCCACCAGCACGATGATCATGGCAATGATGTTGAGCATCAGTTCAAGACCCTGGGTGGTCCCCCGGGTGATCGCGTCCATGGCCCCGGACGGCGGATCAGCTGGGGTCAGTCCCCCTGATGTCAGAGAAGCGGTCTCAGGGATCATGATTTTGGAAATCACGATGGCAGCGGGCGCGCTGATAATGGATGCGGTCAGGATATGCCCGATGACATTGGGGATGATCCGGTCCAGAATGCCGGCATACAGCACCATGACGGTGCCTGCGATGGTGGCCATGCCGCAGGTCATCAGGGTAAAAAATTCGCTCCGGGTCAACCTTGCAATATAAGGCCGGATCAGAAGCGGGGCCTCCACCATGCCCACGAAAATATTGGCCGAAACGCCAAGGCCCTCGGCACCGCCGATTTTCATCGATTTTTCAAGCAGCCATGAAAATCCTTTCACGATACGGGGAAGGATGCCCCAGTAAAACAAAACCGATGACAGTGCGCTGATCACCAGCACCAGGGGCAGTGCCTGAAACGCCAGACTGAAGGCCGCATGGGGATAGGCGATCTCATACGGCGCGTCCCCACCGCCCACGAACCCGAACACAAAGGCCGTCCCGGCACGGGTGGATTCCTGTATGGCTTCCACCGCGCGGTTGAGCGCCAGGAAAAGATCGGCCGCCAACGGAAAGCGAAACATGATCAAGGCGATCCCAACCTGCATTGCCATGCCCGTCAGGACGATCCTGAAAGGAAAGCCCCGACGATTCTCGCTGATGCTCCAGGCAATTGCAACAAAGGCAAAAAAACCGAACATGCTTTGAAGGCGCACGGCAGCGTCAACCATGATGGGCTCCGCTTTGTTCAAAAACGCTGGCCGAACGGGATATCCCGTGACCATGAACCGTGTTGCGGATCATATCCAGATCCAGGGGAAGGGACTTGCCGGGGTCGATATAAAGGGAAAGCGCGCCCGCCGGACAGAACTGCGCGCACAATTCGCATCCCAGACATTGACCGCTGTTATAAACCCTGCGATCATCCTCGAAAACAATAGCCCCGAACCCGCAGATTTCCGCGCACTTGCGGCAGCGACTGCAAGAACCCCCGTCATGCCGGACCGAATAACCAGATTCGACGGTCATGGACAGGGATTTATCGATGCCGCCGGAAAGGCGGGTGGCCTGAAGGCTCACGCAAGTATCGGGATGGCAGTTACAGATCACGCTGGTGCTGCCGCCCGTGGCCACCTTTAAAAACGCCTGGGTGATATGCCCTTTTCCCCGAAACCGGTCGATGATGGAAAGGGCTTCTGTTTGGGTGATCCTGCGGGAATTGTATTTGCCGCAGTGCTCCAGCCAGAAGGATGCCACGCTTCTGCCAACGGCGATACAGGAATTGATGTCTTCAGCGGGCGCGCCCATTGATTTTTTGCAGGGGCAATCCATAACCGCGATGAATTCAGGCTCCTGGAAAATTATCCGGGTGGCGTGTTTGTATGGGATGATCCGCTTGTTGTCGTCCGAATCGACGCGGACGTCCTCGTTTAACGTGAAAATCTTGCGGGTGTCTTCATATGAAAGGACCTTGGCGTGATAGCGGTTAAAGGTCATCCTGCCGACCGGAACAAGGAGCTTGCACCAGGTCAGATATTTCAAGGCTTGCACGAACCTATTACAAATATTTATATACGGATAATAGTACAAGAAATAAAAATAATTGTGGATAAACCGGTCCACACGCCAACCATGCTTTTTCAGCATGATCCGTGTTGATTCCTTCATGTATAGCCACTCTCATCGGAAGGTGAAGGCGGGAAACCCCCGCCGGTACGTTCTTTTCCATTTAATTTTCATTTATATGAGCAATCCCTCGCGCTTTCCAACACTTCTTTGCCACTTGCCGGTCTCGACATATACCCACCTCCTTGATGGTGAGCATATTATAACACATTTGATTTAGAAATGGAATTAGAAATGAGCCGTGACTCCCGTCTGAATGATGTATTTATCATAATCGTAAAATGCCACATTGGAATCCGTGTGGATGAAGATATAGCCGATATTGAAATCAAGGAAGTTGTTGATTTGAATGTTGTGCAGAGCGCTGAAGGTCATTACTTCATCCTGGCGTTTATCCGATGTTACCGTACCGAGATAATCCCATCCTCTGGCGTCGTAATGAAACCGGTTGTAATCGCAGGAAACTCTGAAGTAGGTTCGGGTGCCGGAAAATATCAGGTATCCGATGCCGCCGCCGTAGGTATAGGCGTCTTCATCAAAATTGACATACTGGTCCACGTCATCGATCAACGAGGCCGTGCCATAGAATTCAAATGCATGCTTTGAATCGGCAATGACATATGTCAGGGTCGGCGCCAGGGCATACCTGTGATACTTGGACTGGTTGTCCTCCCTGGCGTATGTGTAACGGATGGGAAGACTGTAAATGAAATTATTCCGGGACCACTGGGGCTCAACGGAAAACAGGTGTTCCATCAGGTCATACTGATCAAATTCGTCGTGGAGATCCGCGTAAAGGCTGTAATTTATACGCAAACCCATATTATTGCAGGCTTTACGTTGCCAGTATGCCGACAGGAGTCCATAGGCGGTGGTATCGCCGTTGTTTCCGCCCGGATTAGCCGCATTAACGGTTTCAACGATATAGGAATCGTATTTGCCGCCGACACCTAAGGAGAGGCCGAATTTATCGGAGGGCTGATCCTGCATTCTGATGCGGTCGTGGATTTGAGACCCCTCAACCTGAGAGGTGCTTTGCGATGTAGTCGCGCAGCCTCACCCTGCCGCCAGTATCGCATTCGGCATAAAAAGGAAAATAATCGCCGTCATGAGAAAGACGAGATGAATGATCTTCACGGTTTGCTCCTTTCCTGAAGGGGTGGAATCATATGAAGGATATGGGTTTCCAAGAACATATCTCAAATTCGGTGCCTGTTTTCAATGTATTTTTTATCTTGGAAATGTCCCGAAAGACTCTCGATGCCAATAATTTGATGTTTTGCGCAACCCTCAAGGCATAAACCCGGGAGATCATCCGTTGCGGCTGTTCTTCAGGCGCACATCAATGGTTGGATTGCTAAAAATTGATCACGCCGAACAGATATTTCAGGCTGAAATAGAGGCCGATCGTGATGAAAACCCCGCCGGTGATCCTCCGGAACCAGAGTTCTACAACCGAGAGTTTACGGAAAAATTTACCGGCCATCTGGCTGCGGCAGGAATTGCCGGTGCACAGGAACAGGATTTTCAGTCTGTCAGCCATCGTGTCTTTTTCCTTTTTCCGCAGGTGAAGCTTTGCAATAGATCATGGTGAGTCGGTAAACTCATTCCCTGATCCATTTCAGAATATCGGCCTTTTTAGGGATTTTACCCACGGATTTGACATTGCCGTCGATGATCACCGCCGGTGTCCCGAATACCCCGTAGCTTGCAATTTCCATGACATCCGTGATCTTGTCCACGGCGGCGGGGATGTTCCCCTCGGTCAGGGTTTCCATGATCAGATTAAATGTCTGCGTGCATTTCGAGCAACCCGGGCCCAATACTTTGATTTTCATTAGATGATCTCCTTTCAGCAGTCATGATTATTGATTCGGAAAACGATGGCCTCAGGCCAGCCATGTCCCGTAAATCATTCCGGCGATTGTGGACATGACCACCACGATGACAATAAACGCGGCGGTTTTTTTCACGCCCAGGACCCCGCCGATGACGATCATGTTGGGCAGCGACAAAGCCGGGCCGGCCAGCAGCAGGGCAAGGGCCGGCCCCTTGTCCATGCCGGCGCCGATCAGTCCCTGTAAAATCGGAATTTCGGTCAGGGTGGCAAAATACATCAGGGCACCGGCAACCGACGCGAAAAGGTTGGCCCAGATCGAGTTGCCGCCTACCAGCGAGACGATATGGTGTTCCGGGATCAGAGCCGGATGCTCGGGTCGGCCCAGCAGAAAACCGGCGGCCAGCACGCCGATGGCCAGCAGTGGGGTGATCTGTTTGACAAAATCCCAGGTGGCATCCACCCAGGAGGTGAGTTCGTCTTTTTGAAACCAGGATTTGAGCATCCATGCCAGAATGAATAGCAGGACAGCGGTGATGATCCATTTGGATGTAAAAATGGCCTTCCATATGCCGGCATCTTCCGAGTCGGGTTTGGCAAAGGTCGCAAACACCAGAATCAGTACCATGACCAACAGAAACAGGCCGTCCTGGGTCAGGCTGCGGCCCGTATCCTCTTCATCCGGCAGATGGAAATTGCCTTCCATGCGTTTTGCGTCGTCTTTCCGGAAAATAAACCCCATGAGCAGTCCGGTGACAATGGCGAAAATAATCGCGCCCACGGCCCGGGCCAGCCCGAGTTGCCATCCCAGGACCCGGGCGGTCAGTACAATGGCCAGGACGTTGATGGCCGGGCCGGAATAGAGAAAGGCCGTGGCCGGGCCGATGCCTGCCCCTCGTGTGTAGATCCCGGCAAACAGGGGCAATACCGTGCAGGAGCAGACCGCAAGGACTGTGCCGGAAACCGATGCCACGGAATACGCCAGCACTTTTCCGGCACAGGCCCCGAAATATTTGAGCACCGCAGCCTGTGAGACAAACACGGCAATGGCGCCGGCAATGAAAAACGCCGGGATCAGGCAGGTCAGCACATGTTCCCGGGCGTATTCCTGAAGCATCATGAAGGCTTCGAATCCGGCCTGGCGTACGGCGGGGTCTGCCCACGGGATAAAATAGGCTCCGAAAAACAAAACAATGAGCCAGAAAAGTTTGGTGCGTTCTTTCATTTCAGGATTCCTTGATTACGATTTGCCGCAAATTTTCTCCCTTTGAATATCAGGGAGTTGCGCCATGAGCTTTTTTAATTCCGGGTCATCGTCGAGCCAGTTCCGGAGATGTCCGATAAGGCATGCCGCATAAGGGCTTTCCCTGCCGTCGGCGATCATGTAATTGACCCAGAGGCCGTCCTTCCGGTATGTAATTAGCCCTGCGTCTTCCAAGACTTTAAGATGCTTGCTTGCAGTTGACTGGGCGATACCCAAAGCCGTCTGGATCTCGCAGACGCACATCATGCGTTCCTGCAGCATTTTCATTATTTTGACCCGTCCGGGATCCGAAAGGGCTTTCATGGCCTTGATGAAAAGCTTCATTTTTCTATCCTTTATCTATATCGTTAATGATGAATATAGCAATATATCAGGGTGTGTCAATTAAAAAAATCAGAAATGAATTTCAGCCGGTGTTTGAACAGGATGTGAAACGGGCCACTGCAAGGAAGTTTTAAACAGCAGCGGATAATGTGCGGGATTGGCTTACACCATCTTGTGTTCCCGGAACCAGGCAATGGCTTCTTTCAGGGAAGCCTCCACCGGACGGAATTCAAGCCCGAGTTCCTTTTTGGTCCTGGTGTTGTCAAAATAGAGATAGTTGGCGGCATATGAAACATCTACAGGCGTGGACATGGGCGGTTTCCGGCTGAAGCGGTCCGACCAGATTTTCATCGCGGTTACGCCGCCCTTGACGATGCTCAGGGGCACCTTGGGTATGAAAGAACGGTTGCGGCCGGCGGCTTTATAAATCATCTTCATGAGTTCCGTAATGGTCACATTGACGTTGCCCAGAATGTAGCATTGGCCGGTCCGGCCTTTTCTTGCCGCAAGGATATGCCCTTTGGCCACGTCCCGGACATCAACGATATTGAGTCCGCCGTCAAAGGCCGTCATGTTCAAACCCGATACCACGTCAATGATGATTTTTCCGGTGGGTGTCGGGCCGATATCGCCAGGTCCGAAAGGAAACGCGGGATTGACCACCACAAGGTCCAGGCCGTTTGCGGCAAAGCCGAAGGCTTCCTGCTGGGACAGGTATTTGGTCAGGACGTAATGACTGCCCAGATCATACTGATTAAACGGAGTGGTCTCATTGTTGAGGACCTTTCCCGGTTCGACGCCGAGGGCGGAGATGGAGCTGGTGTAAACCACGCGATCGATGTGATCGGATTTGAACGCGGCCCAGAGGACATTCCGGCTGCCCTGCAGGTTGACCTCATAGATCGGCTTCCAGTCTTTCATCCATATGGCATAGACGGCGGCCAGGTGAAAAACGGTATCCACGCCGGCGACGGCTTTTTTTACCCTGACATTATCAAGGATATCGCCCTCCAATGTTTCAATGTCGAGGCCCTTGAGGTTTATGGTATTTTCGCCGGGCCGGATCAATGCCCGGACCGCCACGTTGTCATCAAGCAGTTGACGAACCACATGTGAACCGATAAACCCGGCGGCGCCGGTGACCAGAGCTTTTTTCATGGCGGACTCCCTTTCATTTGTTTACAATCCCATGAATTTGGCGGCAATCCCTTTCATGATCTCATTGGTGCCGGCGAAAATGGACATGACCCGGACATCCCGCATGGCCCGTGCAAGGGGACATTTTTCCGTCAAACCATAATCACCGTGAAGTTCAAGGCATCGACCTGCCACGCGGTTGGCCAGGTCCGTGGTCCAGTACTTGGCCATGGATGTTTCCACCACGATGCTTTCTCCCGCGGAGTGTTCCATGATGAGCTTATCCAGAAAAGCTCTGCCCACCTTGATGTCGGCCGCCATTTCCACTAAGGCGAACTGGGTGGCCTGGTATTTGGAGATGGGCTTTCCGGATGCATCGGTGGTTTTTCTGCAATAATCGATGGTCAACTCGAGCATCAGCTCAACGGCGGTCTGGGCCCCGATAGCGCACATGAGGCGTTCCTGCTGAAGTTTTTCCATGAGCATCATAAAACCCATGCCCGGGGTCCCCAGGATATTTTCTTTGGGAATTCTGCAGTTGGTGAAAAACAGTTCGGCCGTGTCCTGGCTGTGAAATCCCATTTTTTCAAGCTGGCGTCCGCGGTTGAATCCGGGAGTCCCGTCTTCCACCAGATAGAGGGACATAGCCTGATAGGGATTTTTCTCCGCTGGATTTTTGGCCGCCACAATGACCAGGTCGGCATTGATGCCGTTTGAGATAAAGGTTTTGGAACCGTTGATCACGATGGCATCGCCGTCCGGTTCGGCCGTGGCCTGCATGCCGGCAAGATCGGAGCCTGCGTCCGGTTCGGTCATGGCAACGGCGGTGATGATATCGCCGGAAACACATCCGGGCAGATATTTCTTTTTCTGAACCTCCGACCCGAATGTTGCGATATAGGGAACCACCACGTCGCTGTGCAGCATGGCCGCAAGACCGGTGTGATTGGTCCGGGCCATTTCCTCGGTGACGATGACCGAATAGAGAAAATCGCCGCCCATGCCGCCGTATTCCGGCGGCACCCAGGTGCTTAGAAATCCGGCCTGTCCCATGCTGCGCCACGCCTCTTTGGGAACGATATGATCCTTTTCCCACTGATCCACGTTCGGGGTGACCTCAGCGGCCAGAAAGGCCCGCAGTCGTTCCCTGAATTGCCGGTGCTCATCGGTATATTTCAAGATATCCATGCGTCCGCTCCTTTTATCTGTCCAGGCTCGACGGTTATATATTGTAAAGGTTATAAATTGTATAAAGGTTGATAGGTTCGGAAAAAATTCTTTAACGTCTGGTCATTGTTTCAGTCTGCCGATGATCTCAACAGCGATGATATCTTTCTGAACTGAGGGACCGCCCTGAAAAATTTCGGCCTGTTTAGCGTCCCGGAAGAAATGTTCGACCTCATATTCGGTGGTATAGCCGTAGCCGCCCAGGAGTTGAATCGTCTCATCGCAGACTTCCACGGCAGCCCTTGTTGCCGTCAATTTGGCCATGGACGCCAGGCGGGATTCGGGTTTGGCGTTGTCAAACGACCATGCCGCATAATAGGTGAGATGCCGGGCGGTTTCTATTTTTGCCGCCATTTCCGCCAGCTTGTGGCGGGTGACCTGAAATTGCACCAGCTTGCGTCCGAACTGTTCCCGCTGTTTGACATAATCGATTGCCCGGTCAAAAGCACCCTGGGCCGTGCCAAGGGCCATGCCGGCGATCTGGATCCGGTTTTCACACAAAAATGACTCCAGGGTAGCGGCCCCGTCCCCCGGTTTACCGATCAGATTGCCGGGAGGCACGACCACATCATCAAAGGAGACATCGGCAAAGGGCATCAGGCGGCCGCCGAGCTTTTCTCCGGCATCGGAAGCATGGATCCCCTTGCGGTCGACTTCAACAAGTATCAGGGATGTCAATCCGCCGTCGCCATGTTCCGCTTCTGTCGCGCACAACACCACATAAGCCCCGGCCAAGGCTCCAAAGGGGACGAAAGATTTGGCGCCATTGATGACCCAATCGCCATTGCGCCGTACTGCCGATGTCTGGATCCTCGAAAGATCATATCCACTTCCGGGTTCCTGAAATGCACCGGTGAAGATCATTTCACCGCTTGCCACCCGGGGAAGAATTTTAGTTCTCATTTCATCATCCGCTGAGCGAACAAGGCATTCCGCGGCATAACCGGCAAACATCAGGGCTGATCCCAGGGTGGAATCCTTGCGGCAGAAGGCTTCGGCCACCAGGACGTTTTCAAAAAGCCCCATGCCGCCGCCTTCACAGCTTTCCGGAAAATGAATTCCGATAAATCCCAGATCCCCGGCCTTTTTCAAAATATCTTTTGGGAATTCCTGTTTGCGGGATAGCTCCAGTATCCGTTCCTTGTCGAATTCGCCTTTGGCAAACGCCCATGCCGCCTTGACGATTTCCTTTTGAGATTTGGTAAGCGAAAAATCCATATGATCAGACCTCCCGGATAATGAGGGTGGTTACGGTTGCAAATCAGTGCATCCCGGTAATTGCAGACGGCGATTTTTATTGAGTGAGAACTGTATCATGCTGAAAATAATCGTTATCATGAATACAATAATATGCTTCCATCAAATGATGGAAAATTATCCTCCATTCACTGAAAAGTCAAGGATTAAATCGGATTCAATGGCGGTTAAAATGCGGTGGATGGACGGTTCATCAAACGATGAAAGAGGGATGCCTGAGGTGCTTTTAAAGGGATACAATAAAATCAGGCCCTAAAGGGCATTTTTTTACCTTTCAGGGCCTGGTCGGTTTTACGAAGAATTTGGTTGTAATACAAGATGGCGTGCCTACAATGGCTGAGAGGACCATCATGCCGTGGTAAAATCAGTTACACGTGCTGTAACCGCTGTCGTAATCGCTGAAGTCGCCGTCAAAATCCTTGGCATCGATCCGTCTCACCCAGTAATAATATGTGGTATTGCAGGTAGCGGTAACGTCATTAAATGCTGCATTTTCAGCGGTTGCCATTTTTGTTTTGGGC
>CAYZXZ010000022.1:0-22954 GCA_964481615.1 uncultured Desulfobacteraceae bacterium
TAGCAGGCCGATATTTAAAATCAATGAATAAGTTTATAAGTGACGTTGTAGTGATTTGTCGGTAAAGCTCATCTATTGTGGAATCCGACTGCTTTTGAGATTTATGGTCCTTGTCAAAAATATCGGCAGCGCCATCCACAAGGGCTTTCTTCCATTTGGCTATATGGTGGGATGGACCCCAAACCGGGAGGCCAGCTCCGCCATGCTCTCCTCGTTTCTAATGGCCGCCATTGTCTCTTTTGCTTTGAACTCCTCTGAATACTTCTTACGTATTTTTACCATGGCCATCTCCTTTCTTTAAGGTCATGACTCATAGCTTAGCATATTGTCCAAATTTTGGGGTCCCGCGCCTTTATCCCGCTGTGCGGTATTTTTGAAGCAAGTAATTTCAGGGGGGGGCCTTGGAAAGCGTTTTTTTTACAAGCGAGATTGAGCAGCGTTCCCAACCCGTGATAAAAAATCGGCCACAGCCGAAAAAACAGTAGTGCCCACCGGCCCCCGGACAATTCCGTGAAGATGATAGTCGATCTCCACATACTGTTTTTCGCGGGTGCGGAGCCGGTCGAAAATCATTTTCCCGGCATTGGGGCTCACTTTAGGGTCCCGGTTCCCCTGAACAATGAGAACGGGAATGGAGAGACCGGGAAGGCCCTGATATACGGTTCGCATCAATGCTTTTACCTGGTTAAACCCGTGAATCGGACAGCGGTGATAGTTGATTTCCGGGTTATCCGGATGATTTCTGGCAAAGGGTTTTTGAAGCGACCTCAGCCTTAACCTCCCGGCGGCCTGGTTCCAGCGCTCCATTGTTTCGGAAAGGCTTGAGGATAGGCCTTTGAATTTCATGGGCGCGCTGACGGATATCACTGCCCTGTATCGGTGCGGATGCCGGATGGCCTGGTGTAAAGCCAGCCCTGCGCCGGTTGAAAAACCGGCTGAAATGATCCGTTCGGAACACTGCGTCAAAATCTCGTATCCCCTTTCCACCGAATCAATCCAGTTTTCGTAATTTTGACCGGCAAGATCCGCCGCCGACGTCCCGTGACCGGCAAGCCGGGGGGCGTAGACCGTATAGCCTCTGGAAAAAAGATCATCCGCCCATTCCCGGACTTCATAGGGGGCGGCCATGAAACCGTGGATCAGCAGCACCGCGTCGCGCGATTCGGGGTGATGAAGAAGAAAAGGCGCACCGATGTCCGTCCTTTTGGTCTCGCCGGGAAGATAGTGCTTTTTATAGGCGTCCTGAAAACGGGCGAGTTCCTGATCCAAATGTTTTTTGCAGGATGTCGAAAGCACGGTTTCGAATCCGATCATGCGAACGCTTCAAAATAGACCAGATAAATCATCGCGTAATGAAGGGTTCCGCCCAGGAGCACGGTAATGTGGAAAAGCTCATGAAAGCTGAAAATCCCAGGCATCATCCGGGGACGTTTGATGGCGTAAATCAGCCCGCCGACAGTAAACGCGATGCCGCCCGTAAACATCAGAAGTTTCTGATCCGGGGACATATTGGACAAAATCTGACGCATTGGGAAAATCGCCAGCCATCCCATGATCAAGTAAATGATGGTGTAAAGGCTTCGGGGGGCTTTGGGAAAAAAAATCTGGGAAAAAACGCCGAAACCAACCAAGCCCCACTGCAAGCCGATCATGGTCCATCGCCAGTTCCCTTCCAGACAGAAATAAGACACCGGCGTATAGGTTCCGGCGATCATGAAAAATATGGCCAGACGGTCCATTCGCCGCCAGAATGAGACCTCGTTTTCTTCTTTTTTAAATGCGTGATACAACGAACTGGCTGAAAAAAGAAAAACAATGGAAAGTCCGTATATTAAAGCGGTAATGAGCGCCGGAACCGATGCGCTGGCCACCCGGAAAAGAAAAATCAACCCCGCGATAGACAGCAGGACCCCGGCGAGATGTGAGTAAAAATTAAATGTTTCCTGAATTTTGATCCCCATAAATCCTTCATGCGCAATAATATAATAAAAATTTTATCATAATCCCTCCGTACAAAAAAAGAAAGATAATTTATTGTTTTTTGTTGAAATTTTCCAGCCGTTTGTGCAACCACTCCCCGGCGTTCACGGTTTCTCCGGTTTTAAACCTTATTTTATAGGGTTTCCCGGACATGGAAGATTTTGAGGCGATTTTCTCTATAAATGTTTCCGCCGTCCACTTGTCTTTGTCCGGTGCAAACCATGACTGCATGGCCTTTTCCATTTTCATTTTCAAATGTTCTACTGCCTTGCCAGGGGGGTATTCCGTATTATTCCTGATAAATACCCCTTCCACCGTGTCGATTTCATCCAGGAGAAAATCAATTTTTGCTTGTTCTTCATTCCAATCGGCCCACAAGGGGGTTGCGGCAAAAACCATGAGGAAGATTAAGAATTTTGGAATGGTGCTGTTTCCTGTTATTTTTTGAAATAGGAGGGTAGTAGCCATTTTTCATTTACCCCATAATCCGTTTAACAAATGTCCGGTTGGCGCAAAAGAACGCCATTGATGCAAATCCACATGGAAGCCAAGCGAGGCAAGGCGACAGACGGCGACAGCGAAATCCATCAGGCCGGATCGCCGGCCGGATGAGGCGTCTGTGGCGATGGCATAAAAGTCGTGTCGCTGTTTCAGTATGGCGGCGACCAGCCTTGTCAGAACATTTCTGGGGCCGACTTCGATAAAGACGCGGATACCATTTGTATACATATTTTGAATCTCATCCAGAAAATTGACCGGATTGAGCAACTGTGCACTCAGCAGGCGCCGCGCTTCACCCGGATCGACGGGGTAGGGAAGGGCGGTGGTGTTGGAATAAATGGGAATGGTCCCCTGTCGAAATTCAATGGATTCCAAGATTTTTTGAAACGGTTCGGCCGCATCCTTTACCAGGTGGCTGTGAAAGGCCGCGGCCACCGGCAGCAGCGTGGCCCGGATTTTTCGTTCCTTGCAGAGAGTTCTTATCCGGTTGACGGCCTCGGTGGGCCCGGAAAGCACCCCCTGGTCCGGACTGTTCCGGTTTGCCAGGATCACATCAATATCGGGAGGTTCGAGCAGTGCTTCGATATCCTGCATGGGCGCGCCCACCGCGAGCATGGCGCCTCGGTCCTTTCCATCACCGGCCCGGGCCATATATTTTCCCCGGGCAACGGCCAGAGACATGAATTCATCTGTATCCAGTCTTTCCGACGAAAGAAGCGCCGTAAGCTCCCCGAAGCTGTGGCCGCAGCAGGCATCCGGCCGGATGTTGAATTTTTCAAGGATGCGCAGCATGCCCAGGCTAACGGCGCCGATGGCCGGCTGGGCGATATCCGTGGACCGCAGACGTTCCTCTGGGCTTGCAGTTGAACCGTTTTTTTCAAATTCCGATTGATAGGAGCCGGGATGGATGTATTCACTGAGCCGTGGAAAACGGTCAAACAGATGATCGGATAGGATCAGGGCTTCCCTGGCTTCCGGAAACGCCCGGGCAAGGTCTCTTCCCATACCCGTATACTGGCTTCCCTGTCCGGGAAAGACAAAGGCGATGTTGCCTGGCAACGCATCCTGTCCGTAACAGATGTTTTTTTCCACCCAGCGGTTCTCGGTTTGTCGCGCCAGGTTGTCGATAGCGGCATCGCAGGCCTCAATCGGGTTCTGATCGGAAGGCAAAACAATCAATAATCGATAGAGATCGGTTATTGAAAAATTCCGACGGCTCCGTTCGGCCAGGTATTTACGGGCCGCCGCATCCGATTGTCTAAGCCATTCGCGTTTTACGTCCGACAGTTGTTTGCCGAGGTCGTCTTTTTGTCGGCCGGAAAAAGCGAATATTTCTGGCTGGTCCGCCATATCGGGGGCGTTGGACGATTGCAGGGCGGCAATAGCAGGGCTGATGTTGTCTTTCAATGGTGGAAGTCTCCATGATTTAATGTATTACATTATAAAAAAGTTATATTTATTTGATTTATAATAATTTATTTTATATTATTATTTCATCAGAAACAGGATTTGAAGGCATGTTTTCCAGCCAATAAAACCGCCTCTCGTCAGTGAACCACGGCGCTGATTTTCAATCGGCGATAGACAGTATCCGACTTATTGTTTCCAGCGGCAGAGGAGCGTATCGTCCCACATGGGCCGGTAGCTGGATGCCGTACTGGATGAGGTTGGCGCGGCGGATGGCCGCGCAGGCGCCAAACAACAGGTTCATGGCAACACACTTAAATGTGCGGTTATGCAGGGTCGCCAGAAACGAACCGGCAACCCATTCATTAAAGGCGCCCATGGACGGACCACACCAGACCTGAAAATCCTTTATCCGTTCCGGATCTCCGGCGATGGCCCATCGCGAGGATCGGCCCAGGTAGGAGCGGAACACCAGGGCCATCCTGTGTTTGGGTTCTTTTTCCGCTCTCTGGATCTGGACCGGGTCATAGTCGGTAAAAAATTTTCGGGTCTGCTCCCATGCGGCATCCAGGCTTTCTTGAAAAATTTTGGTTTCCAGCTCGGCCCGCGCATCCGCTGGGATTTGTTCCAGGCCGTCATATCGACGATACAATTCAAAAAGCCGGTTCGCCCGCTGGGCAAAGAGCGTGCCCGGTTTCAGCACCTGTACCTTGACGCCCCGTTCGAACATGTCGGCGGCCGGGGCCATGGTCATATCGGTCTGGGTCGCTTCGGACAGCAGTTTTTTTACCACATCGGACGTTCCGGCTTCCACGCAGGACTGGTTCACGGAACCGGTAAGCACATAGTCGGCGCCCATGACAAATGCCGCGGCAACGGCAAAAGGCGTTCCCATGCCGCCGGCAAGCCCGATGCAGGGTGTATCCGTATACGCAAATCTGGCGCGGCATTCATCCCGCAGGGCCAGCATGGACGGTAGCAGGGTGACGGCCGGCCGGTTATCCGTGTGTCCTCCGGAATCAGCTTCGGCCGTGATGTCATCGGCAACTGACACAAATCGGGAAAGATCGGCCTCGGCCTCCGTAATTTTCCCCATTTCCCGCAATTGGGCCACGATTTTTGCCGGCGGCGGGGACAGAAATTGCCGGGCGGTTTCCATGCGGGAAACCTTTCCGATGACGCGGTTCGGGCAGACAACGGACCCGTCGGTTGCCCGGTGAATGCCGCGCAAACGGAAAAGGATCAGGGGACAGGTCAGGCGAAGATATCCGGCTGCGCTGATGCATGGGACACCGTATTTCAGATATAGGTCCACCATCATGGACTCGCGATCCGGGGACCCGGGCGCATGGATCAGATTGACGCCCCAGGGGATGGCAGATGCCTCGGTTTTCAGACGTATCAGGGCGTTTTCCAGTTCATCGCGGGACAGGCCCGCTGCACCGAAAAAACCGATCATTCCGGCCCGGCCCGCAGCCGTTATCAGTTCCACGGAGGAAATACCATTGGCCATGGCGCCGGCAACATAAGCGTACCGGGCGCCATGCCGCTTTTTAAAGACAGCGCTGCCGAGATTTTCCGGTCGGACCGACGGAATCATGGCCAAAAGCCGGTAATGGCCCGGCCCGGGTTTGGAATCCGGAGCGGAGACAATCGTGCCGCTTTTACAAATGCCCGGCGTGCCGTCTACATCAACCATGAAAATCGGATCGCCAACCCTCAACAGAGCAGCCGATATCGCCGGCGTATCGGTCGTCGACATTTCATTTGCCGGTTTAAACCAGGTATCATTCATGTTTGTTCACAAAAATTCCGGATAATATGAAAATAATTCATGCCGGCCATCATCAGCAGGGTGTTGTGATCCGCGTTCGGCACCACATGCAGTTTTTTTAAGGCCGCCGGCGAACGGGCCAGCAGCTCCCGTCCGTGACTCAGCGGAATAATCTGGTCGTATTGCGCGTGAATGATCAGGGTGGGGCCGGTATATGCGGCGATCTTATCGGCATTGGAAAAGACTTTTTCATCCAAGATATTCAGGCAGTCGGTATCGATGCCGAGACGCCGGAGCAGGGGAAGAGTTTGGGAAAAACCGCTTTCAATGATCAATCCGTTTATGCGCTCCGAACAGGCGTATGCCAGCTCGATGGCCGGGGCGCTGCCAAGAGAGCGTCCCATCACCCACAGCGGCCCGGTCCGTTTTTCCACGGCCATCCAGTGTTGCAGGCTGTCAAGTGCGGGGCGGGCGTCGGCCAGCATGGAAGCGACTCCCGGCACGCCCTGGCTGGCGCCGTATCCCCGGTAATCCACCACCATGAAACTCATGCCGAATTCCGCATATATCCGGCCGATATCGTCATAATCCTCGGCGATCTCCCCGTTTCCATGAAAAAAAAGGATATGGGGTCCTTCCGGAGCAGCCGGGTATAAACGGCTGCCAAGGAGAATTCCGTCAAAGGTCTTGATATCTATACGCAAAACACGATCGGGCTGTTTCCGGCCGGATTCCTTGCGCGGATAAAAGAGCAGGTTGATCACTTCGGGAAGATCAAGGGGCGACGTATCGATGGGCATGATCATGGCAGCACCTCGTATCGGTTGGATTTTTGGGCGTTATGAAACAGAATCGCCAAAAGGACTTGATATTTGCAGAGAGATTGGATAAAAATTATCATTCTGCTAAAACACCCTTTTAATTTGTTCATGTATCATTTTTTAATTCGTTGACCAATTTAAATGATGAATTGGATATCATCCATGCAGAAAAAAATATTTGCAACAGGAAACAACAAGCGCGGTTTTACACTGATTGAACTAATGGTTGTAATCGTGATTTTGAGCATCCTGGCGGTCTGGGTGGCTCCCAAGATCATGGGCCGGCCGGACCAGGCCAAGCAGGTCAAGGCCAGAGTGGATATTCAAAGCATCGAAACCGCCCTTAGATTGTATCGGCTCGATAGCGGCATGTACCCGTCAACCGAGCAGGGGATTGAAGCACTTGTCGCGGCGCCGGCTACCGGCAAAATTCCGAAAAACTGGCGGGAAGGCGGATATCTCGACCGGGGAAGGGTTCCCAAGGACCCCTGGGGAAACGAATATGTTTATCTGAGTCCGGGCGTCCACGGTGAATATGATATTATTTCTTATGGCGCCGACGGCTCTCCCGGTGGTGAAAGTTATGATGCTGATATCAACAGCTGGGAAATTGAATAACCCCGTTAACAGGACCTGGGCGCAACCGGTGACCGTTCATCCCTGCGACGATTCACGCAAATATTTTGCGTGCTGATAGCGAGACGCTTGCAGACATTCAGACAAAACTCCATCGCCGGAAATCACGGCTTCACGCTGATTGAACTGATTGTTGTGATTTCCCTGGTTAGCATCCTGCTTTTTTTCTCGATTCCGCGACTGGACATCTCCCTGTTCAAGGACCGCGACCGTGAATTGTCCGCATGGATCATTCTGACCGTCAGATCGTTGAAGAAGGCGTCATTTCGCGAACAGCAGACCTTTGTCCTGTCATTTGATCTCGATAACAACCGGATGTGGGTCGCCCAGGCCGATGCCGTTGATGAAACACCGGCGGAAAACAAGGAGAGTCTGCCCAGGGGCTTTCGTTTGCTCGGCCTCGCATATCCGGATCAGGACAGAATCATTACCGGCGTGGCCAAAATCCGCTTTTATCCAAAAGGGTACTCGGATGCGGCTTTGATCCATGTGGAAGATAACAACAACAATCGCATTACCTATCAGGTCGAACCGTTTCTGGCTCATGTCAAGATTCATGAGGGATATCTTGAATACTGAACGCGGCCCGTTATCACCGGCCCCGGCGAACTCGGGTTTCACCCTTCTGGAGGTGATGGTGGCCGTTGCCATTATCGCTATTGTCCTGGTCAGCATCATGCGGCTTCAGGGCCAGACCATCGGCATGAACGTATCCTTCCGATTTTACACCCAGGCTCCCCTGCTGGCCAATGCCCGGATGGGGGAGATCCTTGTGGACCCGGAAGACTCGGGTGGCGCGGCATCCGGAGATTTCGGAGAGGCGTTTTCCGGATATGCTTGGCAGGTGGACCGGGAGTCCATAAATATTGAAGTTCCCGAAGGAGATGAAATCGCGCTTGAAAGGATCGATCTGCTGGTCCTGTATGATAACGGCAGAATGAAATATCGGTTGCGCCATTTCCTGGCAACGGATCCGGAGGAATGATGTGACCATGAAGATGATGTCACCCGATATCATGCAAACGAAAGCCTCCGATTCCCGGGGGGGGTTTACCCTGGTTGAGATATTGATCGCCATTACCATTTTTGCCGTTGTGGTGACCACGATCTTTTCTTCTTTCCGGGCGGTTCTGTCTAAAAACGAGGCCATCCGACACGGTGAAGATGCCTATGAAATGGCCCGGTCGTGCATGAACCGCATCGTAATGGATCTGACATTTCTCTATATCGAGCGGCCGCCCATGTATCAGAAGCCGGAGTTCAACGCTCCGCCGGATCCATACCGGTTTGTCGCCGAGCAGACCTTTACCGGCACCCAAAATTTCACGCGGCTGCGGTTTGCATCCACGGCCCATCTGCCCATGGGCGAAGAAACCGGAGGCGGACTTGCGGAAATCGTCTATTATGTTCCCCGGCAAACCTATTCGGAAACCGTTCCCGTGCTCAGGCGTTCTGATAGAAGTTATCCCTATGATCTTGATCCCGAATTTAGGGAACGCGACCATGATCCGGTATTGTGCGAGAATGTGGCGGAATTTGCGCTGACTTTTTATGACGAAGAAGGCAATGCCCATGAAGAATGGAATTCCGATTCCGATCGTTACCGATATGCTACTCCGAGGATGGTCGCCGTCAAGCTCAAGATAAACCTGGGCGACGAAGGCCATGAATTTTATTCCAGGATCGCTCTTCCCGTTTTCCGCGAAAAGATCGATTAGGCCGATGGCGCAAAGACCCATAATGGAAAATAATCGCGGTATCGCGCTGATCATCACCCTCATGGTCATTGCGCTGCTGGTTGCCGTTATCTTTGAACTCAATCGCCAGATGCGCTCCGCGGTTACGGATTCAGCGGTCTCACGGGACCGGATGTCCCTGCTGCACATGATTTCATCCGGCGTTGAAATGGCCCGGGCTGTTCTGATCCAGGACAAGAACACCACCGAGATCGACTCGGTCCAGGAAAACTGGGCCGACCCGGAAAAACTCAATGAATACATAGCCCAGATGCCCTTTGAAGACGGCGAGATCGCCATTTTCATCAGTGACGAACTTTCCCGCATTCAGGTCAACGCTTTGGTCGCCTATCCACAGGGAAAGGAATTCAATGCGGCCCAGAGGGACCTTTGGTATCGCTTCATCGCCCTGCTTCTGACCCAGGTCAAGGAGGAAGATGATTTTATGGCGGAGATCATAGAACCCAATGCCATTATCAATCCCATCAAGGACTGGCTGGATTTTGACGACGGGGACGCCATCACCGGATTGAACGGAGCGGAAAATGATTATTACCGGTCACTGGACCCGCCCTACGGTTGCCGGAACGGCCCGATCCGTCACATACAAGAATTGATGCGGATCAAGGGGATCACGCCGGAGCTGTTCATGCACGTGGACGAGGAAGTGTCCGGCATTTCGCAGTTCGTCACCGTTTACGGCGTGATTGGCGCTGACAATAAATTCACGTTTCCGGGAAAAATCAATATCAACACGGCTGAACTGCCTGTGGTGGCGGCGCTGCTGCCGCCGGAATTTATGTTTCTAGCCCCTGAAATCTGCAATTTCCGGGTTGAAAAGGAAAATGACAACTACCTCAATGATCTGTCCGGCCCCGCATGGTACAAGAATGTCCCCGGATGCAGCGAGATCGAGATCAGTCCGGAACTGATTGCCACACAGAGCGATCTGTTTCGCATCGAATGCCTGGCCCGGCTAAATGACATGTTTATGTCGGCAACGGTCATTGTTTTACGGGAAAAGGACCCGAAAACCGAAAAATGGATTTGCAGGGTATTGCATTGGAAATATGATTGAGTTATATCATCGGCACCGGCAGTGATTCTCTTGTAATAAAAGTCCTTTTGCCGGGCGGGCGGAATCGGACGGTTTACGATTCCATCATCTGTTGCAGTGGTATGATTTTTTCGGGATTATCGCCCATATGAGTAGAAAAATTCTGGCGTTAGATATCCAGAACAACGGGGTGTCCGCCATCCTGGCCCGCAATACGTTCAAGGGGAGCTGGATCGAAGCGTTCCGGCACATCCCGTTTGACGGACGGGAGCTGACTTCCGCGGAATCGGAAAACGGCATCGGTCGGGCCATTGAAACCTTGGTTTCCGAGATGGACGTCAGTGGCGCGGAATGCACGGTTTCACTGCCGCCGGATAAAATATCCTACCGGAATCTCAGCGTCCCGTTTAAGGATCGCCGTAAAATCCGGCGGATCCTCCCCTTTGAAATCGAATCGGTGCTGCCGTTTCCCGTAGAGGAACTGGCCATTGATTTTGAAAATACCGGCCGTTCGGACCCCACCGGCATATATGTGGCGGCCGTCCGGAAATCCGATATGAAAGCGGTCACGGAAACACTGGAAACCGGCGGGCTCATTCCCCAGAGCATTGCGCCGGGGGCTTTGCCGGCGGCTGTTACGTTTGCGGCCGTTTCCTCTGATAAGACCGATTTTATATGGATCGATTCGGAATCCGACGACATTACCATGATAGCCGTCTCGTCCGGCCGCGTGCACCTGGTTCGGACCGTCCGGTTCGGGGCCGGTGATCCTGTGGAAAAAGCGCGCCGGCTTCAGTCGTGTCTGATACAGTTCATGGCGGCTTTTGAAGCCTGTTTCCATGCCGATTTCGAACCGTCCGCCGTGCTTCTGTCCGGAGCGGGTCTCGATCCTGAAATGCTGGAGGCCGTCATTGACCGGGTTCTGGGCATACCGGCGAAGCCGGCGGATCTTATGTCGCTTCCCGGACTCAATATGGTTCTTTCCGCGCCCGACGGATACGAGCCGGATCTTTATAACGGCGCATTGGGACTCGTCGCCGCTGAGATCCACGGGCTGCGCCTGATCAATTTCTGCGGCGAGCGGTCGGTGCTGAGACGATACTGGGAAGAGTATAAAAACGATATCCTGACCACCGGTTTCATCGCGGCTTTTGTCGTGATCCTGGCCATGTTTCATGTGCTGCTGGAAGCCTATTATCTGCAGAAGTCCATCGACCGCATCAACGTGCAGATTGTTTCGGCCTTTCAATCGACATTCCCGGAAATCACTCGGATCGTTGATCCGGTGCAGCAGATGCGGCTTGCGCTTCAGGAGGTCAGGGAAAAGAACACTTTTACCGGGGACATGGATGCGGGCATCTCAAACATCGAACTGCTTAAGGAGATGAGCCGGTCCGTACCCGCCGGACTGGACGTGGAAATCACCCGCCTGGTCAGGGGGGATGACGACATCATCATCACCGGCAATACCGATACCTTTCAAACGGTGGATGAAATCAAGGGGAGTCTCGAAAAGTCAACGTTATGGAAAGCCATCACCATTACGTCGGCCAATCTCGACAAAACATCAAACCGCGTTGAATTCAGATTGAAAATCGACCTGTAATACCGGAAAAGGAAACCCCGGCATGCCGACCCAGCAACCGTCAGGCGCAACGTCAAAAATCGGAAAATTGAACATCACCCTCAACAAGCGGGAAAAAATCGCGGTTTTCGGCACGGCAGCCGTGCTTGCGGTCCTGATATTGATCCAGACGGTCATCGCGCCGGTGTTTGAAAAACGCAATACTCTTCAGAATCGGCTGATCTCACGTCAGGCTGTTTATGCCGATATCCTCAAGATGCAGGATGAATACCAGGCGATGCGGCGGCATATGGAAACATCTTCCAGGCGATTTGAGAACCGTCCGGCCAATTTCACCCTGTTTTCGTTTCTGGACCGCCTGGCAGGAGAAACCGGTGTAAAAACAAGTATTTCCTATATGCGGCCGTCATCGGCTGCTGCGGGGGATTCCGGGCTGAAACTCTCCCGGGTGGAACTCAAGCTTCAGGATGTCGGTCTCAAGGCTCTGACGGCCTATCTCTACGGTATCGAGACATCCAACAACATGATCGCGGTCAGAAGGCTGTCCATCAACAAATCCGGCCCGCAGAACAGTCTGCTGACGGTGATTATCCAGGCGGAAACCATTGAAACTTCATAAAAACGGCAGCCGTATGAATGCCATGCCGACAAAGACGACGTGATCATGAAAAAACGGATCGCCTATATCGCCTATATCAGCGTTGTAACGCTGGTTTTTCTCTATTATCTGTTTCCGTCGGATGCCCTGAAAGCCTACATGAATCACCATGTGTCGCGGCTGTGGCCCCAGTTTCATCTGACCGCGGCCAACGTCGTCTTGACGGCTCCGCCCGGACTTAGATTGAATTCTCCGGTGCTCTACTTTAACGAACAGACCCTTTTCGACGCCGATCATGTGAAATTCATTCCCAGCTGGCTGTCGTTGCTTTCGCCGGAAAAAACCGTTCGAATCCGTGGGGCCGCATATGACGGCGCCATCAATGGCGCCATTGCCGTTTCCGGCCTCGACGCATCCCCCGTCATTGATCTTGATCTCGTATTCGGCGGTATAAAAGTCGAAAGGATGCCGGTTATCGATTTGCTTATTCCCCATGAGATCGACGGCGTCGCCGGTGGAAGGTTTTTTTTCGCCAACACGGAATCACCGTCCGGTCAGGGCAGCCTGGAACTGGTGATAACCGATGGTTCCGTGGCCCTGAATCCGCCGCTGCTGGGAATCGAGCGATTGCGTTTTAACAGTATGGAAGGGGAGGCGGAACTTGCCGACCGGCGGATACGGATCAGCCGATTGAATGTCAAGGGCCGCGAAGTCGACGTGAATGCCACCGGAACGATCATCCTCAGAGATCCCATTGATGCCAGCGTCGTCAATATATCCGGGCAGCTTCTGCCGCACCCGTCCTTTATCCGGGATTTGGCCGGCATCTTGCCGGCCGGGCTGATATCGGAAAAAACCATCAGCGGCGGCGGTATTCCCTTCCGGGTGAGCGGTACGATCGTGGAGCCGCGTTTTTCTTTAAAATAATCAAGGGGAGCAATCGATCCGGATTTTTCTCCGCAACAGATAAATTTAAGATATGATCAAACAAATATTTGCCATCATCAATATTCTGCTGATCACGCTGGTCTCATTTTTCAGCGTCCATCTGTTTTATCAGGTGGTTTCAGCCCGGTTTTTCGACATTCCGAAAGCGGAGAGGGCTCCGACGCCAGGGATGTCTTCGCCAATGTCGCCGGATACCGGAACCGTCAGGGAACGGACCGACTTTGTGGCCTATCAGCCGATTCTGCAACGGGATCTGTTTAAAACCAGGGAGCCCGAGACCCTGGTCAAGGTTGATCCCATCGAACTTGACAAACTGAAGCAGACGCAGCTGAATTTAAAACTTTGGGGAACCATCCTCCATGAGGCCGATCAATCGTATGCGGTGATTGAGGATACCAAAAAACGGAAACAGGGTCTCTACCGGGTGGGGGACAAGGTCGAAAACGCCTCCATCAAAATGATCCTGCGGAAAAAAGTGGTGCTCAACGTCAGCGAGAAAGATGAAATCCTGTTGATGGACGCCGACAAGGGTAAAACAGGGGCCTCCTCGCAACCGACGGCCCAGCGTGATATGCCGGAACCTTACGAGGAAATGGTGCCCTCGGATGAAGGGGCCGTCAATCTTGACCGGGACAGAATCAATGACGCGCTGAAAAATATCAATCAGCTCATGAGCCAGGTCAAGGTCAGGCCTCATTTTCAGGATGGAAAACCCAACGGGCTGATACTGAGCCATATTCAGCAGAATTCGATATTTTCGGAAATGGGCCTTCAAAATGGCGATATCGTCAAGGGAGTCAACGGCAATATGATCGAATCCGTTGATGATGCGCTCAAATTTTATGAGAATCTCAGAGCATCGCCATCGGTTGAACTCCAGATTCAGCGACAGGGCGAAGAGATGAACATCGTCTATCAGATTGAGTGAAGTTTTTAAATTATTAACCCAAGGAACCGGAACGCAACAAAATGAAAATATTTCGTCATATTCTGATTCTGCTGGCGTATGCGGGGTTGATGCTCACGGCCGATGCGCTGTTTCTTACATCGGCCATGTCCCAGCCCGAAACCGTCACGGCCGCGCTAGGACAGGGGGCTTCCACTACGACCACGGCCTCCGAGGAGTCCGGGGGCCGCTATGTGTCCATTGATTTCAATGACGTGGATATTGATGTGTTCATCAAGTTCATCAGCGAACTGACCGGGAAAAATTTTGTCGTTGACAGTCGCGTCAAGGGCAAGGTGACCATTATCTCGCCCACCCGCATATCCGTTAACGAGGCTTACACGGTATTCGAATCCGTTCTTGAAGTGCATGGTTTTTCAATGGTGGAAGCCGGCGAGATCACAAAAATCATTCCATCTCCCTACGCCCGGACCATGAATATCGAAACGCGGCTTGAAAAGTCCGCTGAATCCCCCACGGATAAAATGGTCACCCAACTGATCCATTTGAAATTTGCGGATCCGAACGAAGTCCGGCAACTCTGTGCGCCGCTGGTTTCCAAAAGCAGTGTTGTTCTGGCCTACGCCCCCACCAACATGCTCATCATCACCGACGTCTATTCCAATATCCGCCGGTTGATGCAGATTATAGAAGCCATCGACGTCACCGGCATCGGCAAGCAGATTTCCGTGATTCAGGCGGAATATGCCAATGCAGCGGAGATGGTCAAAATTATCGACTCGGTATTCAACGCCGAAGTTGAAGTCCGGAAGCGGGGAGGGCAAAAGGATGTCACCCTGGTTCCGGATGCGCGTTCCAATGTTATTGTTTCCCTTGCAAGTGAAACCGATACAGACCGCATCCGGCGGCTGGTTACCATGCTGGATCGTGAAATTCCCAAGGGAAAAGGCAAGATTCACGTCTATTATCTTGAAAATGCCAAGGCCGAAGATTTGGTTGGTGTGCTCCAGCAGATTCCCACAAAAGAGGCGACAGATCCCGCCAAGGGCAAACAGGTGGCGCCGATTCTGTCGGACGCGGTTAAAATTTCCGCGGATAAGGCCACCAACAGCCTGATTATCGTGGCGGACAAGGATGATTATGAAATTTTGAGGGAAGTGATCGAGCAGCTCGATATCCAGAGGTCCATGGTCTACATCGAATGCCTGATCATGGAGATCAACAAGGACAAATCCTTAAATCTTGGCACCGAATGGATGATCGGCGGAGATGCGAGCTATAAGGATAAGGACGGCCTCTGGGGTTCGGGCTTCAGCGGGGGCACCTTGGGAGGCGATCCCGGCTATTTCGGCTCCATTTCCCAGGCAGCGGGCCAGGTCGCCCCGCTGCCGCCGGGGTTTTCCGTAGGTGTCTTCGGCGAATCCATCACGCTGGGAAATATCGCTTTTCCCACCATCGTGATCAACGCTTATAAACGCGACAAGGACGTGCATATCCTTTCCACTCCGCAGATATTGACAACCGATAATGAAACCGCAAAGATAACCATCGGTAAAAATGTGCCGTACCTGACCCGGGCCTCCACCGGCGAGACCAACTACAGCAACTATGAATACAAGGACGTCGGCATCAGTCTTGAGGTGACCCCACAGATCAGCAAGGACCGTCAGATCCGTCTGGAAATCGTCCAGGAGGTCAACAAGCTGGAAACCACAACGGCCAGTTTCCAGCCCACGACATTGAAACGAACCATCAGCACGACGGTCCTGGTCAATGACAAAAATACCGTGGTCCTCGGCGGACTTATTGACGATGCGCTTTCTTCAACCGAGTACCGGGTGCCGTGCCTGGGCAGCATTCCGGGCATCGGATGGCTGTTCCGGTCCATAGGTCGTTCGGATGAAAAGACCAATCTCTATGTATTCCTCACCCCGCACGTGGTAGAGACTGCCCAAGAGGCCAAAACGATCCATGATGAGAAAGACCGGGCAATGCAGGAGTTAGAGGAACAGCAGATCAAGCTTTATGACAGTTCAAGGACCATCTGGTAACGCAAATGTTAAAACAATTATCCCAAATACTTCAGCAGGATTACGGCGTATCCGAAGACGCCCTCATGGAAGCGGAGCAGTCCCGGATCGAGCAGTATACAGCTCTTGCTGAAATTCTTTTAAAAAAACAACTGGTCACGGAACATCAGCTGCTGGAAGCCTACAGCCGGATTTACGGTTATCCGCTTGTTTTAAAAATCCCTGTGGATGATTTGGACACGTCGTTTACCCGTCAGGTCACCATTCAGTTTTTAAAAAAATATACCATGGTGCCCATTGTGACCCGCCAGGAGATCCCCGGGTTTGACCCTGATATGGCCGGTGAAACGGATGAAACCGGGCGCCGCCTCATCGCCATTCATGATCCCACCGTTGTGCAGCCTTTGGACGACCTGGTCCGGATCCTCGGATGGGGAGATGCCGCCCTGGTACTGTCCACGCGGGAAACGATCCTCTCCCTTATCAACACGGCCTATGACAGCAGCCGGGACACGGCCCAGCAGCTCGTTGAGGACATGGCTGAAAACATCGATATCATCAGCGATATCGAGGAAACCGCCGACCTGCTCGACGACACCAGCGACGCGCCCATCATCAAGCTCGTCAACCACATTATCTCCCAGTCGGTCAAATCCGGGGCCAGTGATATTCACATCGAACCCTACCAGCACAATTTCAAGATCCGGTATCGTATCGACGGTATTTTATATGATCTGCTGGTCCCGCCGAAATGGATGCAGGCCCCTCTGACCTCCCGTATCAAGGTCATGGCCAAGATGAATATCGCCGAAAAACGGCTCCCCCAGGACGGCCGATTCGAGGTCAAAATCGGGGACCAGGATGTTGACTTGCGCGTATCCACCATCCCCATCACCCACGGTGAACGGCTGGTGATGAGGCTTCTCAACAAATCCACCTCCCTGTTGAAAATGACCCAGCTCGGACTCAGTCAGGATCAGCTTCAGGTGATCAACCGACTGATCCGCTCTTCCCACGGCATCATCCTGGTCACCGGCCCCACGGGCAGCGGCAAGACCACGACCCTGTATGCCATATTGTCGAAAATTAATTCGCCGGACATCAATATCATCACCATTGAAGATCCCGTGGAATACCAGCTCAAGGGAATCGGCCAGATCCAGGTCAACCCGAAAATCGAGCTGACTTTTGCCAGGGGCCTTCGCTCCATTGTCCGCCAGGACCCGGACGTGATCCTAATCGGTGAAATGCGGGACCAGGAAACTGCGGAAATCGGTGTTCAGTCCGCCCTCACCGGGCACCTGGTTTTTTCGACTCTGCACACCAATGATTCGGCGTCCGCCATCACCCGGCTCACCGATATCGGGGTGGAACCGTTTCTGATTTCATCAACGGTGATCGCGGTCATCGCCCAGCGCCTGATCCGGGTACTGTGCGAGGATTGCAAGGAAGCCTATCAGCCGGATGAAGATACCCTCAAACGGTTGGGGATTCTGCCGGACTGTGTTGAAATGCCTGTGATCTACCGGGCAACGGGCTGCAACCGATGCCTCAACAGCGGATATCGCGGACGGCTCGGTATCTATGAAATCATGCTGCTCAACGATTCCCTGCAAAATATGATCATGAAAACCCATGATTCGCACCAGATCAAAAATGAAGCCGTTCGACAGGGGATGACGACACTTTACCAGGACGGGGTCAACAAGGTGTTGTGCGGCACCACGACATTTGAGGAAGTATTGCGTGTCACTCAAAATTGATGATTGACAGGGTAGCAATGCAACGAATCGAACCGGCGCCAAAGCGGATTACCGCCAGGCTCCTCTGGTGCTTATTCATTTTTCCCGCTCTGATATTTCCGGCAACAAGCGCTGTGCATGCAGATGCCACAATATCGCTGTCCGCCGACCGGCAGTTTGAATACGCGAGCGCCTGTTTCGAGCAGAAAGATTTCACGGCCGCAATTACCGAATTCAAAAGGTTTGCCTTCTTTTTCCCCGAGGATGTGCGTGCAGACCAGGCCGAGTTTCATATCGGGTTGTCTGCTTTACATGCCGGGGATTATCAGAACGCTCTGTCGCGCTTCCAAGGGCTTCATGAAAAGCTTGGATTTTTCGGGCCCGGCATGTCAGCGGCCCTCCAGACAGCGAGGACCAGGGCGGTAATGGGGGATTATCCGGGAGCCGCTGATTTTCTGCATGATTGCATCCGAAAAGCACCGAGCTCCGGTGAAGCTGCCATCCTCAACTATCATCTCGGATGGCTTTATGTCGAAACCGGACAGTTTGTGCGGGCGGGCCTGAATTTCGACGCAATTGGTCCTGCTGAAACGTCGTTTCAGCAGGTTCTCGAAATAAAAGTCCATCTAGAAGAATACACCTCGATACCGACGAAAAGTCCGGCAGCCGCAGCCCTGCTGTCAATTGTTCCCGGGGGCGGCTATCTCTATTGCGGCCGTTATCAGGACGCGCTTATTTCCCTGATCTTAAACGGTCTGATGGCATGGGCCGCGGTGGAGAGTTTCGAAGGGGATCTGTACGGCCTGGGAGGGCTCATTAGCTTGGTGGGCGCCGGTTTTTATGCGGGCAGCATATACGGTGCAACGACCGCGGCACATAAATACAACCGGCAGCAGCAGCAGGCGTTTGCCAGGGATCTTAGAAATCGGTTTTCCGTTCATTTGTTTCCCGGTCCGCATGGTGATCCGGGCGCGTCCTGGTCGGTACAATATCGGTTCTGAAGTGATCAGCGCACCAGCTGGTTCATTTCAAAAATCGGCAGAACAATGGCCAGTACGATAAACCCGACCACCACCCCCATCACCAGAATAATAGCCGGCTCCAGCAGGGCCGTCAGGCTCATCACCGTTGATTCCACTTCGTTTTCATAAATATCGGCCATTTTGCCAAGCAGCGATTCCATCTCTCCGCTCTGTTCTCCCACCTGGATCATCTGGATGGCGATATGTGGAAATATGCCGGAAGCGCTCAATGACCGGGCCAGACCGCCTCCTTTTTCCACCTCGTTGGCGGCATGTCCGATGGCGTCGGCGACCACCTTGTTGCCCACGACGTTTTTAACGATTTCCAAGGCCGACAGCATGGGGACTCCGTTTTCCAGCAGGGTGGCCAGAGTCCGCGCGAACCGCGCCACGGTCAGTTTCGTCAGCAGGGACCCGATTCCCGGAAGGGAAAGAGCGGTTCGGTCATACCAGCGCCGGCCAGTATCGGATTTTTTTAACCGGTGCAAACCGACAAACGTCATGCCGAAACCGAGCAGAATGACCCACCAGCCTGTTTTGATGAATTCGCTGGTGGCGATCAGAAAGCGGGTGGGACCTGGCAATTGCTGACCCATGTCCGTAAAGATCGACGTGATACTGGGAACAAGGTAGGTCAGGAGCACGAACAAAACAATGGTGCCGACGAACAGCATCAGGATCGGATATGCCATGGCCGACCGGATCCGATTGCTTAAGGCCTGCTGCCGTTCACTGATATCGGCTAATCGTTCCAGCACCAGTTCCAGTGTTCCGGAGGATTCCCCGGAACGCACCATATTGATGTAAATATTGGAAAAAACGTTCGGATATTGGGAAAGGGCCGCGGCAAAACCAGCGCCTTCTTCAATGGCGTCCTTGATCCGGGACAAAATCCGTTTAAATGTATGGGACCCGGCCTGGGGGATCAGCGTATTGAGGGCGGATACCAGCGGAAAGCCTGCTCCGAGCAGGGTTGCGAGCTGCCGGGTCATCATGGTCAGTTCGCTGGATTTGACTTTCGGCGTGAAAAACCGGGATAGAAAATCAAATCGGTGATCCCGGGCGGTTGATTTTTCCTGAACTTCCCGTATGGAGACGGGGAAAATGCCGGCCGCGCGCAGTTTCTGACGCGCGGCGAAGTGGCTGTCGGCATCGATAATATCGGTTACCGTTTTGCCTTTGAGATTGAGGGCGTTATATTCGAATATCGGCATAATATCCCGGCAGCAGGCGGTTGTGATGCTTCAACAGGCGCTGCAATGAATTTCCGTTGACGCTTGCGACAATCTTGTTGTTGACATCTTTCGTGAAATGTTTATAAAGAAAATTCGTATATTTCGATTTTATAACGTCCTGCAGGAATCCGGCGGGACGATAATTTTCAAGTCGTATCTTGCATTTCTCTGATCCGGAAATCAAGGTTTTTAAAAGGAATTTTCATTATGTTGAAGGTTGGATTTATCGGCTGGCGTGGAATGGTGGGTTCCGTTCTTTTAAATCGCATGCGGCAGGAAAATGATTTTGTCGGATTTAATCCGGTTTTCGTCTCCACCACCCAGGCAGGCCAAGATGGACCGGATATCGGCCGGGGTATCGCTCCCCTGGGTGACGCCAAGGATCTGTCACTGCTTTCCGGAATGGACATCATCGTAACCTGCCAAGGTGGAGACTATACAAAGGAATTCTATCCGCAACTTAAAGCCCGTGGGTGGAAAGGTTACTGGATCGACGCGGCCTCTGCCCTGCGCATGGACGAAGACAGTGTCATCGTACTGGACCCGGTTAATCGAAAGGTCATCGATCGTGCGTTGCACGAAGGCATTCGAAACTATGTCGGCGGGAACTGCACGGTCAGCCTGATGCTCATGGCTATCGGCGGCCTGTTCCATAACGGATGCGTGGAATGGATCACCTCCATGACATACCAGGCCTCATCCGGGGCCGGCGCCAACAACATGCGCGAACTTGTGTCCCAGATGGGCGCCATTGCCGGAAAAGCCGGGGACCTGACCAATCCTTCTGCCTCGATCCTGGATCTGGACCGCTGCGTCATTGAAACCATGAACTGTGAAACATTCCCCAGGACCCATTTCGGTGTCCCTCTGGCCGGCAGTCTCATCCCCTGGATCGACAGTGCAATGCAGACCGGCCAGACCCGTGAGGAATGGAAGGGTGGCGCCGAAGCCAACAAGATTTTAAAGACAGCAAAATCGATACCCATCGACGGGATCTGTGTCCGCATTGGCGCCATGCGATGTCACAGCCAGGCACTGACCATCAAGCTTACCAGGGATATTCCCCTTGATGAGATCGTTTCCATGATCGCCCAGGCCAACGAATGGGTGCGCGTCATACCCAATACAAAGGAAGAGACCCTCAAACATTTGACGCCTGCGGCCGTGACCGGTACGCTGGCCGTGCCCGTGGGCCGTATCCATAAACTCGGCATCGGACCTCAATATCTGACACTTTTTACCGTTGGAGACCAGCTCTTGTGGGGCGCGGCCGAACCGATCCGACGGATGCTTAAAATTCTGCTCGACCATCTTGGCTGATCACTTAAAATCCGGAGCCATCACAGCGCGGTGCCGGGTTTTTTTCACGCGAAACAGGCGACATGGCAGATCCTTTCCTTTTGACCGCGGTGCTCGGCGTAGCCATTATTATTCTTCTGCTGGTCGCCGCCGCCCATATCCGGTTGCGGCGTCGCCTGCAACGCCGGATGTCAGATGTCCGCAAGGCGGAGAGTCGTTTCAAGACCATATTCGAAGCCGCCAATGACGCGATGATCGTCTATGATCCCGCATCCGACAAGATCGTCAATTTCAACGCGGCACTGTGCGATATTTTCGGATATACGCCGGACGAGATCGCCCGCCTGAGCCTTGAAACCATCTATTCGGGCAGCCCCATTCATTCCGCGGTCGATGCCTTTCAGAAGCAGAAAGCCGCCCTTGACGGGTTTCCCCAGATTTTCGAATGGATGACAACCGATAAATCGGGCAATAAAATCTGGGTCGAGATCAGCATGAAACATCTCGTGCTTTCCGACAAGCCGCACCTGCTGATTTTTATCCGGAAAATCAACGAACGCAAAAAAACCGAAGAACGCCTCTACCGCATGATCCACATTGTCGACCAGCTCGGCGAAGGGGTCGCCGCCGCGGATTTAAACGGCAATATCACTTATGTCAACCAGGCATGGGCCGATATGCATGGATATTCCCCCGCGACCCTGATCGGCAAACAGATGAGTATCTTTCATTCCGAGCAACAAGCCGCCGGCGAACTGGTTCCCTTCAACCGGAAAGTCCTTCGCACGGGTTTTCACTCCAGCGATATCGGGCATGTGCGCTCGGACGGCACCCAGTTTTTCACCCGCATGACCACGACCATCCAGCGGACCGCCACCGGCAAGGCAATGGGATTTATCAGTTTGGCCGCGGATCTGTCCGAGCAGAAGCGCGTGGAGGAGGCCCTCAGGGAAAGCGAGATCAAATTCCGGCATCTCTACAACCTGAGTCCCCAGCCGATTTCATTAACGGATCTGTATGGCAATATCGTGGATGTCAATCAAAAATTCTGCGAGGTGATGCAATTTCCGCGGAATGAGACCATCGGCAAGAATATTCTGGAACTTGGATTTCCGGCCGACAGCCGGCAGCGGTATATGGATCTGCTGACCGCCAACGGCGAACTGTCTAACTTTGAAATCACCATCAACATCCGGGATGGATCGGTCCTGCAGCTCCAGTTATTTTCAAAGCTGATCCGCATCAAAAATGATTATTATTCACTGACTGTTTTTCATGATGTCACGGCTCAGCGGCAACTGGAAAATCAGCTCCTGCAATCCCAGAAAAAAGAAGCCATCGGCACCCTGGCCGGCGGCATCGCCCATGATTTTAATAATATTTTATCGGCCATCATCGGTTATATTGAACTGGCCAAACTCAGCATCGATCCGGAAAGCAAAACCGGCTACTACTTGGAATCCATGCTCAAAGCCGCCGGCCGCGCGGTCGACCTGGTGCGGCAGATCCTTTCCATCAGCCGCCAGGTGGAACAAAAACGGAAACGGGTCCGCATCGAGGACCTGATCGAAGACGTAGTTCGCCTGTTGCGGGCCACGCTGCCAGCGTCCATCATCATCCGGGAGGATATCGCCGGACCGGTGGGTATGATCGAAGCGGACTCCGGCCAGATCCAT
>CAYZXZ010000023.1:0-22718 GCA_964481615.1 uncultured Desulfobacteraceae bacterium
CGAGCGACACGAAAGGCAGAACATTCAAATGGTTATGAACATTTTCATATAAACCGCATGCATTTTCGGTCGACTTGCGGAGATGGCGCGGCTGGTTCCAGTTTATTGCATGGCTTCATAAAATTGCAAAAAGAATAATCTATGAATTTTTATATCTTTTCATTTAATCGAGGACAATTTCTGGAAAACTGCGTCAGCTCGGTTGAACGTCACGCGCCTGATTCGCGGATTTTTATTTATGATGACCAAAGTGATGATCCGGAAACCATCAGAGTTTTGGACAGGCTTTCCCGAAAACATCACGTTGTCTCTAATAATCAAAGCGATTGTGATAAACACGGTGGTTTGCACGCCAATATGCAGGCGGCATTTAATGATATGCCGGATGATGAATTGTTCTGCTTTCTGCAAGACGATATGCAAGTCGTTCGAGATATCACTCCTGATGATATCAAATATGTACGTGAGTTTTTTCTTCGCTATCCAAATTCCGGATTTCTTCATCCCGGATTTTTAAAGGGTTGCAACCGCGAGCGTAATCGCCTGATCTATTATAATTCTATGATGGGTGTCTATTTTTGCGGTCCCAACCGGCATAGTGCAGGTACATACTATTCGGATGTTCTGATTTCTAATTCCAACCGACTTCGGCCTTGTAAATGGCGTTTCGATCAGAGAGAAGCGGAAAGCGAAAAAAAAGCAAAAATACATTTTACTGAAATGGGCTTTATGTTTAACCCGTTCGTTATGTGGCTACCCTCAGTTCCCGCCTATCGCGGGAAAAAGAAAACCTTTGCACTGCGATATGCAGAAAAGATCAGCAAATCCGGATTTTACCCTTTTATCAGCATGTCTGGAAATGATTTAGCGAAGCTGGCCGAGCGCGATCCTTCCGTACTGCCGGTTGCTGAAGATTTGCTGAAGTGTACGAATCCCGATATTAAAAAGCCATGGATGTATTATCCGTTGCAGAAGAAACGGCTGTTGAAGTTTTTAAACCGTTTTGAGCTGATATTCAATCCGATGAAGTCATGATTCCAGCGTTTGATGCAAGACCTGTCTCGGGTCCCGATTTCCTGATGAGATGACAAGAAGGGCGTGGCATGAAACTTTCGGTTATTATGACAACTTATAATTCACCTGTCTGGCTGGAAAAGGTATTGTTGGGTTTTTCCGTACAAACGCACAGGGATTTTGAAATCATTATCGGTGATGACGGCTCAACGCCAGAAACAACTGATCTTATATCGTATATGCATCAAGCAACCGGGCTTGATATTTGTCATGTCCGGCAGGATGACAAAGGTTTTCGAAAATGCAGAATCCTCAATAAGGCCATTCTCCATGCACAATCAGAGTATCTGGTATTCACGGATGGGGATTGTATTCCTCGTCGTGACTTTCTGGAGGTGCACGCACAGGAGGCGAGGCTCGGCCTTTACCTTAGTGGAGGATACCACCGGTTACCCATGTCAACGAGCGAGGCCATTAATAAAGACGATATCCTGACAGGGCGCTGTTTTTCCCTCGAGTGGTTGATATCCAACGGTTTGGCTAAAAGTTTTAAGAATTTGAAATTAATTACCAGCTATGGCCAGGCGCGCATACTCAACCGGATTACACCGACCCGCTGCACGTTCAAAGGGTCGAATGCATCGGCATGGCTTGCAGACGCCTTGGCAGTCAACGGATTTGATGAACGCATGCCTTATGGAGGGGAAGACCGGGAGTTTGGCGTACGTCTGTCCAACGCTGGAATTCGGCCTAAGCATGTACGCTACAATGCCATTGTTATTCATCTGGATCATTCAAGAGGATATCGTGATCCTGCTATGGTTAAGGCGAATAAGGCCTTACGCGTGGCAAACGCCCGCCGGAAAATCGGCAGAACAGAATATGGAATCGGTCAGTTGCTGTCCGATGGTTATCGACCAGCCGTCGACAGCATAGCTTTGAAATTGTTTAAAAAAATTGACAGCCATCGTTAGAATTCGATGGTGCTACCGGGACTCATCTCATTTACCGTTCTGTACACAATGAACGGACGTTCCTTTTTTATGCCTGTGAGGTCAGTCGAGGTGGAATTTCGAGAATATCAGGATTCGGTTTTATGTTGAGGGGATAGAAAAAATTGAGTGTTATCTGTTACTGGTCGCGAACTGAAGAGACCCGATACAATTTTGGAGATGCGCTTAACCCGTGGCTCCTGACAGCTCTGACCGGGGAGAAGGTGATTCATTACAATGACTGTGATTCTTTCAGGAAGCTGTCTGCTCCGATGCTGTTCTGTATTGGCAGTATTCTTGAAAGGAACAAGCGTTCACATCGTTTTCGATTCGGCGATATTCACGTATGGGGAACCGGCACGCGCGGTGAAAAGGGCCTTAAACATCTCAGAAGGGCCAGTATCCACGCGGTCAGGGGGCCTTTAACCCGGAAGAGGTTAATGGGAGACGGGGTAAAATGTCCCGAGGTTTATGGAGACCCTGCAACCCTTTTGCCGCGTTTTATCAAAAAATCTGCAACGAATTCTTTTAAAGTAACAGTGGTTCCGCATTATGCCGACGTCCGTCATTGCCGTGATTGGGTCCTGCTTAACGGGCTTCTGAATCAGGTTCATGTTGTCAATGTTTTGGAGTCCATCGAAAAGGTGACAGCGCAGATCGCAGCCTCCGAATATGTCATTTCAAGTTCTCTGCACGGTCTGATTGTTGCCGATGCTTATCAGGTTCCCAATGCCAGAATCCGTTTCTCTGGCAACATCGCTGGCGGGGACTTCAAGTTCAATGATTATTTTTTGTCTGTTGACCGGAAATTGACGGCTCCGCTTGAGTCGGATCATAGGGTTTCACTGAGTTTTCTTTGTGACCAGGGTGATCTTGGCAAGGTCCAGGAGATACAGAAAGTTGATAGGGTATTTCCTTTTCCACGAATCTGATGCGATAAAGTATAAATTATGAAAACAGTCGATACCAAATCCCCTTGGGGGACTTACAAGCCGAAAGGACCTGCCGCGCTGATTTTGCGTCTTTGTCACAGTCTGCCCACCAGCAGTCCATTTTTTTACAGCCTCATCAAAACGTTAAGGGGACCATTGAGTAAATTTGGCGTCAGGCCTTATGATGTGATCATCGAAAATCTAAGGCTGCGATTGGTTAATCGTGGGAATTACTGTGAGAAAACGGCACTTTTTGCCCCGCAATTTTTTGACCGGGAAGAAATTGTCTGGCTCCTCTCGGAACTTTCCGAAGGTGGAACATTCATAGATATTGGAGGAAATGTCGGTCTATACAGCCTTTTTATTGCCGGACATTTGGGCGGCAAAGTCAATATATTCACGGTGGAACCGGATCCAAAACTAAATGAAAGGATGATGTTCAACGTTAAAGAAAACCGGTTTGCCATTAATCTGGTTTCTGTTGCGTTAAGTGATTATGAAGGGGAAGGCACGCTTGTTCTTTCAACCCGTGAGAGCGGTCAGAACTACTTGAATAACTCGCACAGCACGAGTACATCCATAAATGTCCGAGTTACTACACTTCTGAGTTTGTGTCGTCGGATGGATATTCCGGCGATCAGAGCCATGAAAATTGATGTTGAAGGTCATGAATATCCAATTCTATCAAGATTTTTTAGCGACGCTGAAAAAAATATCTGGCCGGAAGCCGTTGTCATCGAACATGTTTACGATAAGGATAATATTGTTGACTATCTTCTTGATCATTGCGACTATTGTATCGAAAAGAGAACCCGAAGAAACCTTTTGCTTAAACGCATGATATCATAGAAGGATGAATGCCGTAGCTTCGGGATGAATCGGCAATCGAATGCTGCCGTATTTATGAACAGGCCCTAATGTGTTTGAAAAATAAACGGGAGACGGATTGAAAATGCTCCCCCACATGCGAAAATAAGGATGGAAACATGAACCCATTAGCAAAAGAGCTCAACGCGATCATTGAAAACGGTAATCCTCACCTGATGGAAATGCTGTCTGAGATCGGGAAAAATCTTTTTTTCCCCAAGGGGATTTTATCCCAGAGCGCCGAGGCAAAGGAAAAGGCCCACAAGCTCAACGCGACCATCGGTATTGCAAAAGAAGGGAACGCGGCTATGGCCCTGCCGTCGGTGATGCATCATCTGGCCGGTCTTTCCGCAGACAAGTCCCTGACGTATGCCCCCTCCTTCGGCATCCCGGAATTACGCAAAGCCTGGCAACAGGCCCAGTATGAGAAGAATCCGTCTCTTGCGGGTCACGATATCAGCCTGCCCGTGGTGACCAACGGGATCACTCATGCCATCAGCGTTTTTGCCGATGTCTGGCTGGATCCGGGAGACGTTGTGATTCTGCCGGACATGTTCTGGGGCAACTACAACATGATTTTAAATGTCCGGAAACATGCCCGCATCAGCCTCTATTCCATTTTTACCCCGGAAGGGGGTTATAATACGGCCGCTTTCGAGGCCGCGGTCCGGGCGGAAGCGGCCAAAAACGATAAAATCACCGTATTGCTCAATTTCCCGCACAATCCAACGGGATACACCCTGACCGAGGCCGAGGCGGATCAGATGGTCACGGTACTTGCCGATGTGGCCGCTGCGGGCACCAACGTGATCGTGGTGGCCGATGATGCGTATTTTGGTCTTTTCTATGAACCGGAAGCCCTGAAGGAATCGATTTTCGTCCGTCTTTGCAAGGCCCATCCCCGCCTGCTGGCGGTCAAACTGGACGGGGCCACCAAGGAAAATTACGTCTGGGGACTGCGGATCGGATTTGTGACCTATGGATGCCGTGCGGGCGATGTGCCGGCAAAGGTCTATGACGCGCTGGAGCGCAAAACCGCCGGGTGCGTGCGGGGTAATATCTCCAATGCCAGCCACCTGAGCCAGCGGCTTGTGTATGAATCCATGACCAGTACGACATACAAGGCGGAAAAGGAAGACAAATACAAGGTGCTCGAAGCCCGGGCAAAAAAGGTGAAATCGGTTCTGGCCGATTCGAAATACGCGGATGCCTGGGATGTGTATCCTTTTAATTCAGGGTATTTCATGTGCGTAAGGCTTAAGACCGTCAAGGCCGAAGCCCTGCGCGTGCATGTTCTTAATACCTACGGCGTGGGCGTGATCGCCCTTGGGGACAACGACATCCGGGTGGCCTTTTCCTGCCTTGAGGAGAACGATGTGCAGGATCTGTTTGACATTCTCCTCCAGGGTGTCATGGATTTGAGCTGACGGTCGTGCAATCCGTCAATCATAGGATACGGACATCAGGCACAGCCCGTGGGGCGGCGCGGTGGGCCCGGCGCGGTCCCGGTCCCGGGCCGCCAGAACGGCCCTGAAATCATCCGGTGAAATTTTTGCCATGCCCACATCGACCAGAGTGCCCGTGAGATTCCGCACCATGTATCGCAGAAATCCGGTTGCGGTGACGACAAAGGCGACATCCCCGGTCGGTGTTTGGCTGATATCGGAGGAAATCACCGTCCGGATGGTGCCGGTGCGCGGACTTCCGCTCCCTTCAAAAGATTTGAAGTCATGGGTACCGATAATATGGCGCGCGGCGGCCTGCATGACCATGACATCCAGTTTTTTCCGGATGTGCCAGGCGTATTGACGGCCGATGGCCGCGGGAAGAGGCTGATTGCGGATTATGTACCGGTAGGTCTTGTGCCGGGCGTGAAACCGGGCGTGAAAGTCGTCGGGTACCGGATGGCAGGACCGGATCACGATGTCGTCCGGCAGCAGGCTGTTTAAACCCGCCTGAAACCCCTGGGGCGATATTGCGGCCTGGGTTTGAAAATTGGCCGTCTGTCCCAGGGCATGAACCCCGGCGTCTGTTCTTCCGGAACCGATAACTCGGACTCTTTCGCGAGTCATCACGGACAGGGCCGTTTCAATGGTTTCCTGGAGGGTCGAGGCGTCTGCCTGGCGCTGCCACCCGCAATAGGCGGTGCCGTCGTATTCGATGATCAGCTTGAAGTTGGCCATAAGTTAGATTCAATAAAAGACGAATCTATTGTAAAATTAAAAATGACGAAATCGTAACAAGTCTTTTGCGAGCGAGATTGAGCCTTTTCTGAAAAAGTTCAGGAAGCGGGCAAAATCGGGTTTTTTTACGATTTTGTTCAAAATAACATATCCATTTATAAATGCAATCAAAGGGTGATCGCGGCCTGGAAATACGGGCCGGGAGGGGGAGATATCCCATGTGTCAGGGATTTAAAGCCGCCGGCATCGCATCGGGGCTCAAAAAAAACGGCCTTACGGATCTCGGATTGATCGTTTCTGAAACGCCGGCATCGGTGGCGGGCGTGTTCACCCGAAACAGGGTCCAGGCTGCGCCGGTGCTGCTCTGCAAAGAGCGGATCCGATCCGGTAAAAGCCGGGCCGTGATCGCCAACAGCGGCAACGCCAACTGCTGCACCGGCCAGCAGGGTATGGCCGACGCAATTCGAATGGCGCGCCTGGCCGCGGTCGGGCTTGGTATCGCTGAAGACCAGGTACTGCCGGCATCCACCGGCGTCATCGGCCAGTTCCTGCCGGTGGAAAAAATCGAAGCCGCCATGCCGGTTCTTGTGGGGGCGTTGTCGCCGGACGGGTTTGATGGTTTCGCCCGGGCCATCATGACCACCGATACGGTTCCCAAAATGGTCTCCCGCCAGGGCCGCGCCAATGAAAAGACATTTACGGTGACCGGTATTGCCAAGGGGGCGGGCATGATTCGCCCGGACATGGCCACCATGCTTTGCTTCGTCCTGACCGATGTCGCGGCGGAACCGGAGATGCTCCAGCCGATGCTGGCATCATCCGTGGACCGGTCATTCAACCGGATCACCATCGACGGCGACACCAGCACCAATGATACGGTACTGGTCCTTGCCAACGGCATGTCCGGGATTTCCGTTGAGGGGGGGGAAGCGGCCGATGTGTTTCAGGAGACCCTTGATGAAGTCCTCATAACACTGGCTAAAATGGTCGTCAAGGACGGGGAGGGGGCCACCAAGCTGGTTGAAATCGTGGTCAGGGCCGCGGCCTCTGAAGAAGATGCCAAAAAAATCGTCTTTACTGTTGCCAATTCAAGCCTGGTCAAGACCGCGCTGTTCGGCCAGGATGCCAACTGGGGCCGGATCTTTGCGGCGGCCGGCCGGGCGGGCGCGATTTTTGAACCGGAAACCGTCGATATCTGGTTCGACGACGTTCGTATCGTTAAAGACGGGCTATGGTCCGGCCCGGAATCCGAAGAACAGGCCACCCGGGTGCTCCGGGAGCCGGAGTTTTGCATCACCATTGATTTGAAAAACGGTGATGGGCGATATTCCGCCTGGACCTGCGATTTCTCCATCGATTACGTCAAAATCAACGCGGATTACCGGTCATAGTCGAAATCGTGAGGATCGAATCCAAAGCGTGTTGTCCAGGTTTGGGTAATCAGCGGGAAATTCTTTCCCGGCGGTAGGGAGACACTACATTTCTGCGTTATCATTATGGGGGATCGCAACCATATCCGTTTCTAATGACGGTGCCGCATCGGGTCCGGCGTCGTCGCAGTCCTGGTTAAAGCGGACCGGTTTGATATTGGGCAGAGCCGCGATTTTACGCATGACATTAAGGCCTTCCTCGCGGTAATTATCGATCATTTCCGCCGTGACCTCAAAGGGGTCGTCGAGCGAGATCCCCAGCCGGGCCGGACGCAGCCGCCAGCCCCGGGCCAGGTCGGAACCCCCCACGAGATTGACCGGCGCTATATAGTCGCCGGGTCGCATGTAGGCCGCCATGTATTTCGGGTTGACGTATTTCATGATCACTTCGCCGTTCGGCCCGATATGGGAACGCGATCCCTCGGGAAAGAGCAGGAAGCATTCCCGCATGATGGTTTTAAACAGCTCGAAATCCTGCCGGGTGAAATCACCCATGACATCGCCATAGTTTTCCGCATCCAGAAAGGCCTTGAGTTCCGCTGCTTTTTCCGGTGTCAGCGATGCCGTGTTTCGTTGCCAGGTATCGGTATCCCCGTTGACCACGGATGCCATGAATTCTTCATAATTCAGGGTTTCAAACAGCATCAGGCCCGCGTCCGGCATCTTGATGAGACATCGGGTTTTCCGGGCGGTCTGCTGCAATGCGTCGGCCAGGCCTTCGGTCCGGATCATCGTTGTTTTCCGGGATGGCACGGTTACGAACAGGTTGCCGACATTTGCGGCGCCGTTTCTTAACACCAGATTGGAAAACATCCGGGGGCCCACAATGGTGTTGCAGTTTTTGGTCAGATTGTCGAAACCCAGCTTTCGCAGCACGCTCCGGACAAAATAAGGCCCGAGATAGCCCTCGTGATGACCGATGAAAAAAATCCGGTGTCCGGCGTCCTTGATGGCGGAAATGCGTTTTAATATCCCTACCACTTTTGATGAGCGGATAGATTCCGGGTCGCCGTGCCGAAAGGATATCTGGTCCCCGTTCCTGGCCACCAGCACGATATCGATGACTTGTTTTCGTTCCTGGTATTCAAAGAATCGGTGCCAGAAAGCCGAATCGGGCAATACCGGGAATATGCACCGGTTGAAGGAAAAGGGGATGGCCAGGAGCTGTTCAAGCCGGCTTTTGGAAAATTCCCGGAAGAACTTGTGCTGGAGCATCTGGTTTTTCTTTTCGATCAGCTTCCGTCCGAGTTCGGGGGCTTGTTTGTTCAGATCCAGTCCATGGGATGCCGCAAAGGCCATGATGTCTTCCATCATCTGGATGGCTTTTTCATTATGCGGAGCCCTGCGCAGGGAATAGAGTTTGGCTTTTACAAACGCGATCAATTCCTCGAAATTTAAATGATTTTTCCATGCCCGGAAGTTTTGAATCAGGCCTCGTAAACCGGGAATTTTCAGCAGGAAAAGCTGAACCCGGATGGAGGTCCGGTCGGCAGCCGCGGCCAGTCGCGAAAAAAAGGAGAAGATCCAGTCAACGGTCCTGTAACGGATTTTGTTGCCGTCGATATGCGCGATATATTCCTCAAGCCGTTCCTTGTTGTCGACGAGGAACCGGGTCAGTTCATCGGGGGTATATTTTTTTTTTGCATCGGCCAGCCATTTGACCAGCGCGTTTTTGTTCGGCAGCTTCATGGTGCACCTGTAAACAATTGATATTGAAGTGTGATCGGTGGGTTTTTAAAATCGGCCTGATTATGGCCGATATCGCCTCGTTGCGCAACCAGTTTTGATGGAATCGAAAAAATCGGACTTTTTGCGATTCCATCAGTTTTGCAAGAGCCTCATTATTCCATTTCCAATGACACTTTGACAGCGCGGATCATCCCAAAATCGCCCGTTTCCAGTGTGGTCGTTTTTTGCTTAAAATAAACAAACCCGTTTCGCTTGAGCATCTCCAGCAGGGGCACATCATACGAAAAATGGTATTCAAGCATAAGCACATCAATGTCCTTTAGCGCACCGGCCGCATCCAGACTTTCAAAAATCTCTTTTTCGGCGCCTTCCACGTCGCATTTCAGAACAATCTTTTGATCGCGATGTCGTTCAGTTATTATCTTTATCTCTGTCGCGGCGTTTTTGATCTGCACGGTTTCTGTGCGGGTTTCATGCTTGCGACTCGGATTTATCGCACCAATCGTTTTAACAGTGCTCATGCGGCCGGGCGTTCGCGGGGAATAATCAAACGAAAGCTCTTTGTCGCTGTCGCCAAGACCGTAATTGTATGAATGAATTTTCCGGGCATATTTTTCATTGATCTTGAAATTGAATACCGCCTGTTCAAAGGTCGGCTTAAACGGTTCAAAGCCGTACACCGCTTTCACTTCTTCACGAGTTGCAAAGTACAAGGATGCCAGACCGATATTCATGCCGATATCAATCACAACAGCCTCTTTTCCGATGTCAAAATGGTATTCGTCATTCTTGAATATTTCCTTGACGATCAGAATCCCGTCGCCGTCAAAAATATGACCCAAATTCAGGCCTTCTCCTTGTGCCACTTTGACACCTTCAATTTCAACGATGTGAAAATCGCCGTACTGTTGCAATCTGGAAAGCCGCCGCTGATATCGCCTATTTTTGCCTACCATTCCTTCCCATAGCGCCTTGCGCCATTTAGCAACCGGCACAAAACAACACAATAAATTGACCCGCATTATCATTTATGGTTTTCCTTTGAATTAGAAATGGAATTATATCCTGTATTCCGTTTCCGGTTTGGAAGAAAAACATGAGGCGTTCTCCTCTTATAATTTCAGCACGCAGCCCGGTTCATTTGCGACAATCCCGTTAAAAGTCGCATTATTTTCTTCGCGAGGCTTTCGGGGGAAAAAACCTTAATCTCGCGCATAACCGACTTGTTACGATTCCGTGATGGTTTTTATTGTAGACCAAGCACATCGCCTTGGTAAAGGATTTTACGAAACAGGATTTTATGAAACCGTCAAATCGGCCTTTTCGGGGAATGCCGTTGTTTCAGGTCGCAATGCCGTGATCTGAAAAAATGGATTGATACGCCATGATCTGCTCACGGGGAATCCAGTTGTCCTGATCGCCCGTTGCTTTCTTTGGCTTGGAAATGCCGATTTTGTGATTTTTTCCATGCCAAAGGGGGTTATACGGCAGAATTTGCGCTTTTTTGATGTTGTGTCCGGCCAGGAATTCGGCGATGGCGGCCAGATTTTCCGTCGTTGCGGCGATCCTTGGGATCAGGGAGGGGGGCGCGCGGGAGCAGCATGAAAGTTCCTTCGGCGGCGCGTTCATTGATCCGGATAAAGTTTTCCAGGATGGTCCGGTTGCCGATGCCGCAGTATTTTTTGTGAAGCTGTGGGTTCATCAGCTTGATATCAAAGTAAATAATATCGATAAAAGGCAGTGTCCGATCCGCGAATGCGGCCCCGGCTTTCTTACTCTCCGGGTTATGACACCAGACACACGATAGCGGGCACCCCTTGAAAAAGACCACGGAGCGGATTCCCGGACCGTCATCCAAGGAATTTCCCTTGATGTCGAGAATAAGGGGTTGCTTATCTGTCATGGCGGATCACGCCCCGGGTGTTAATGTGGCAGACAGGTCATAACCACTTTTTTTATACCGTTTCGTAGAATGCCCGGCGTTCCGGCGGCAGGTTCCGCATCTGCTGTTTGCTCTTCTCCGGAGATACGGCTTCAAAAGAGCCGTCTTCATTCTGAACAACCACGCCGCTTTCTTTGAGCATTTTATAGCGTCTTTTCCGCTCGTTTTTTTCAGGATGGCAGATCAACTGGCAGTTGCCGCAGGTTAAAAACAGCTTATACGGCAACTGCCAGTGATAATAACCGCCGCTCATATCCGGCCATTGACTGTAAGTAACAAGACTGTTCATCAAGGCGGGCAAAAATTCTTCGTCTTTTTCCGGAATGGGAAAACGGCCCGGCGACCAGGTGGACCACTTTTCGGAAGGATGCAGTCCGGAACCGCTTCAGAAAATCACAGATCCGGTCCGCGTCCACGGTTTCCCTGATCACCATAAAGCGCATATGTCCGCGCGTACTGATGGCGGCGATCATGTTGAGACCAAAACGGGCTCCCGTTGCCTTGATCACGGGTGTTTCCCCGACCGGCGCCGTGTCTTTCCGGGATTTTCATTTCTCCATCTTTGCGCCGCAGTGGGGGCAGAAGCGGAAATCGTCGCCGGCGAGCGCATTCTGGCAGACGGGACAGGCGGCCGTCGGGGGTGCCAGTTCCACCAGGAGTTCACCCATCTTCACACTGACCATTTTGCGGTCTTTGGTATAATCGGCGGTTTTCAGCACCCGTTTTACCACCCCGTCCATGAGCGCTATCAGGGACTTTTCCTGTTTCATGATGGTGATGTTGCACACCTCTTCACCGGTCCGGACCCGGCTGCCGGGGCGGACGTGCATGACCCACAGGTCCCCGTTGGAAGGGGCGGCGATATGATAGGGATTGTTCGGATCGGCCATTTCGATGTCTTTATCATGGGCTGCGCCGCTTGGTTCGGCCACCTTGACCTGATGGTGGAAGAATTCCTGGTCGAGGGTGTACCAGACCATGCACATGCCATGGTCGTCGGGCTGGGAAATATCTAAAATTTCCATCTCGTGGGGTTTGCCGAACCCGTCCTTGAACCAGAGTTTTTCGGCCACCTCCAATCCTTCGAACCAGACGTCTAAGGGGAGCTGGTTCTGATTGCCGTAAGTCTCGCAAAATTCGATGGTCTTGACGGCATCGGTCGGGTGGTTGAGGTACATGACGAATTCCTCGTCGTTGGGCTCCCGGCGGATGGCCTTGCGGAGGCGCTCCTTTTCGTTTTCGAGATCGACGGGGGAGAGGCGATCCAATGGTGAGGCTGTGGTGCGCTGGGCCAGGGCCTTTTGGGCGTCGGCGCCAAAAGCGCTCTGATAGACCCAGTCCGGCGGAAAACCCAATGGCAGTCGCCCGAATTTTCCCAGAAGCAGGTCCCGGAAGGCGTCGTTGCTGTCCGCGTAGATTTGCAGGCGAGCGGTTTTCATCTCTTCGCTCAGATCGGCCTCCGGGGTCCGGATCACGGTTTCGAGGACCGTCAGCAGATTTTCCACCGCTTTCACGCCCCCGCGCTTGAACATGCCGGTCACGGCCAGAAAGGCGGTGTTCCAGGTGATCTGGGAACCCGGGGTGACATCGTGGTAGCGTACTATACGGCGGATGCCGGCCAGGAACCGGAGCATCTGGGGCAGCAGATGGATATAGCCCTGCTGGAGAGCGCCTTCCTGGGACGAGGAGGTAGCGCCGCCGGGCATGCCATGATCGACCACATCATAATCGATGCCCCGGAAATAGGGGGCGGTGTAGCGGTCATAGTAGGGCATGATTTGCTTCAGGACAAAGCCGGTCTGGCGGATCATCTCCTTGTCAAGATCGGTTCGCAGGCCGCATTCGTCCTCCAGGTAGGCGGCTGTGGAAAGGACCTCCCCTTGGCCGTACCAGCGCACGGCAGCGCCGATGCCGGTGTCGATGATCTGAGCCCCGGCTTTGGCCGCCGCAGCCACGGCCGGTACAAAAAGTCCGTCCGTAAAATGGCGGTGGTAAACTATGATGAGATCGGGATACAATTTTCGGATTTCCGCTACCAGGGCGTGGATGAATCGCGGAGGGCAGACCCCGGCCATGTCTTTTAAGCCCAGGATGATCATGCGGCTGGCCTCCCGGCTGCCGACTCCTGCCGTATCACGAACCAGATCGATGATTTCCGTCACCACGCCCAGATAATGGGGCACATCGAATCCTGCGGCCCAGGAAAGGCTGACGGCCGGCTCAAAGATGTTGCGGGTCGAGGCCAGTGCCACCTGGGCAAAGGGGCGCATATTTTCGATATGATTTAAGAAATCGAAGCAGCGGATCACTTCGTAATGCTCGCAAATCATCTCGCCGGTAAGTCGCATCAGGTCGGGCGGCTGAGGCTTGTACCCGAGGACGTTGGTGGACCGGATCAGGATTTGTTTGGGGGTTTTGGGGGCAAAGCGGTTCCATTCATCGGCCTCGGTGAAGGGATAGGTCATGTTGGCCAGCATGGCCACATGGAAATGGGCCCCACCGCCGTTCTCCAGGGAGAAGAACCCGCAGTGGTCCAGATAGGGCCCCACCAGACGATCTTCGGCCAGCCGGAAGCGATTGCCGCTGTTGGACTGAGTGATGTCACGGGTGGTGGTGTCGGTGAAATGGATGCAGTCGCTGTCGCGCACCCGGTCCAGGAGTGCCTTGCGGTCCCAGCGGGGGTAGCAGTTTCTGCGGTCCGGGCTGTACGCAATCTCGGGCAGGACCGGCTGGAAGCGGCCTAGGCGTTTGTCGGTCGGGCCCCGGTATTTGCCCAATTGCACAAACGGATTATAGCCCCTGGCCGATATTTCGGCCACCAGCTTTGAATTGCGCAGGTAACGGGGCAGCACGTCCCGGTAGTGGACCAGCTCCGGGGTTTCGGCCAGAAAGCGGGTGTCGTACTCCCCGCGCCGGAAACGTTCATTGCGGAGAACCTGGCGGTGAAAGGAGATGGTGGTTTTAACGCCCCGGAAAACGTATTCATCCAATGCCCGGTCCATGATCCCGAGGACCTTCTCGAAACTCGTGCCGTAAGTAATGAGGAGTGCCGCGGCTGAATCGTAATCCGAAGGGAACTCATAGCCGGCCGATACGCAGGAGTCGATCCGGATCCCCTGGCTGCCCGGCGAAATGTAGCGGGTGATTTTATCGGCATTGGGCGCAAACCCGTTCTGGGGATCTTCGCAATTGATTCGCACCTGCATGGCATGGTTGAGGGCCGGCTGATCCGGGCGCAGGCGGAGTCTGGCGCCGAAGGCGATGGCGATCTGCTCTTCCACCAGGTCGATGCCGTAGCGGCATTCGGTGATGCCGTGCTCCACCTGGAGCCGGGTGTTCACCTCCACGAGATAGGGACGGGCCTCCGCGTCCACAAGGAATTCCACGGTGGCAAGGGAGTAGTAACCGACATGGCGGACGAGTTGTTCGGCCCATGTCTTGAGTCGGGCGCGCAGTTCGGGCGTCATTTTGGGCCATGGCGATGGGGTGATTTCGATCAGTTTCTGGTGGTTGCGCTGCACCGTGCAATCCCGTTCGTCTAAAGCCACCACATTGCCATGCTGATCGGCCACCACCTGGATCTCGATATGCCGGATGGAGGTGAGCAGTTTTTCCACAAACAGACGGGGATTGCCGAAGGATGCCTGGGCCATGGCCGCGGCCTTGACGAAGGCGGAATCGAGCTGGGCCTCGTCCTGGATTTCATAGATTCCGCGACCGCCCCCGCCGCCTTCCGCCTTCAGCATCACCGGATAACCGATGGTCCGGGCCACTTCCCTGGCTTCTTCCACCGTCACCGCGCCCTTGCTGCCCGGCACCGTGGGGACGCCGATGGATTCGGCCAGTGCTCTCGCCTTGACCTTGTTGCCGAGTCGATCCATGGCCGCAGTATCAGGCCCGATAAAAACAATCCCGGCTGCCTTGCATTTTTCCGGGAACGCGTCATCTTCGGCTGCAAAACCCCAGCCCGGATGGATGGCGATCACCCCCCGCTCCTTGGCCTTGCGGATGATAAGATCGAGGTCCAGATAGGCCCTGGGGTTGCTTCCCAACAGAATAAGCTCCTGGGCCGCCGAGTTGGCGGGTGAGGTGCGGTCCACATCCGTGGCCGTGATGATCGGGATGGCCTTGAAAACCTCCTTGATGGACCGGGCAATCCGTCGGGCCGGGATTCCCCGGTTGGCTACCAGGATCGGCCGCCCCTTGATTTCCGCGGCCACGTCCTCGAAACGTTTCTCTCTTGTCATCTATTTTCTCCTTACGTGTTTTGTTATATTTATATGATAATTTAATGAGGATTTGGATAACGTAATGTTAATAGTTGCCAACGGTTGCAATAGGTATGCGCTCTCCCTGGCGATGCGACACGATGGCGTCCTATGCGAGCCGCAGCCATTGGATAACACCCTGAATGCAGTCGGATGCGGCTTCGGGATCATTGACGCGAGGGACGGAAAGAATACGCGAGCACCCGGAAAGTCGGGAGATGGCGGCCGCATTTGCGCCGGTCGATGCGTCCGGCAATTGAGGCGCGGTAAGCACCAAACCACAAACCTCCAGCCGGTTCCACTCAAGGAGTTTGAGCGACATCAAGGTGTGGTTGATCGTTCCGAGCCGGTCTGACGCGACGAGAAGAACGCGAGCCTTAAGCGCTTTTGCCAGGTCCACCGCGTTTTTATCCCATGTGAGAGGAGAGAGCAGGCCTCCGGCGCCCTCGACCAACGTGATTTCGGAACCATCGGCGTATTCCCGGATACGGCGAACGAGCGCTTCAAAGTCGATGCGCCGCCCTTCGCGATCAGCGGCTTCCGGTGGAGCCACGGGATCGCGAAATCGCATCAACGCCTGCAAGGGCTCCGTCTGACCCGTTGCGCGGGCCAGGCAGACGCCATCTTCAGTTTCTATCGGCGGTCCGGGGCATCCGGTTTCCATCGGCTTTACGGCCGCGACGTTGCGGCCGGCCCGGCGCAGCGCCCGAGCCAGGGCGCATCCGGTCCATGTCTTGCCCACGCCGGTGTCCGTTCCCGCAATCAGTAATATCGAGTGGTTAATCGTGATTTTTTTCATTTCGATGATTCCGGCCAATTGATATTGATACGGTTTTCCATTCCGCGTTAGCTGCCGGCCGTCCATTGCCGGTGTGGGTCGCACGTCGCAACCGGTCCATGATGGCGGCGCCAACCCCGCGTTCGGGCATTGGTTCGCAAAGGATCAGGTCCAGTCCGGCGGCGTCCAGTCGATGCATAGCGGCGTAGAGGTTGGCCGCGGCTTCCGTTAGATCTCCGGACTCGGAAAGTGCTTCAACGGCCGCATAACCTTGCGCCTCGACCGGACGGGTCAGCGCGAGCAAACCGATGCGCCTGTCCGTTTCGACTGTCGGGGGGGGCGCATCAGTCAACAATCGGATAGCGGTGAGAGGCGCGTAATGCCGCGGCAGCATTCCCGGCGCAGTGATGACCGCGGCTGACGGCTCCGGCTCATCTACCGGTCCGATAACTCGTTGTATATCCTCGATAGGCACGCCGCCGGGGCGCAACAGCCTTGGCCGGTCGGCATCTATTATAGATAGGATGCTCGACTCCAATCCGATCTGGCAAGGTCCGCCGTCTATGATCATATCAACGACATGGCCTATCGATTCTTCCACATGGGATGCGCTGGTCGGACTCGTGCGACCAAACGGATTGGCGCTGGGGGCCGCGACGGCCCGGCCGGCCGCCTCGATCAGGCGGATGGCGATGGAGTTGGCCGGCATGCGGACGGCTACCGTGGGCAACCCTGCGGTCACGATATCCGGAACGCGCCCCCTTTTTGGCAGAACGAGCGTCAACGGCCCCGGCCAAAAAGCATCGGCAAGGCGCCATGCAAGATCGCAGGTTTTGGCAACCGCGTCCAGATCCTCGATTCGTGAAATATGAACGATCAGGGGGTCGAAGCGGGGCCTTTGCTTCGCCGCGAAAACTCGTGCTATCGCCTCGGTGTTGAAGGCGTCGGCTCCCAAGCCGTAGACAGTCTCGGTGGGAAAGGCCACCAGCTTTCCTTTGCTCAGAAGCCGGGCCGCCAGTTCAATGGCTTCCGTTGTCGCCGCATGTGTTTTTCGGTGCACGTTTTCCATGATTGGTTCTTCTGTTCATAAACAATGCTCTATGGGCTTGGAATTCTTAAAGGCTGCAAAGTTTTTGGCGCGCCTGAGTTCAAATTGTCTTTTGCAAACGGCCAGAACCCCTCTAAAGGCCAATATTTTTTCAACCAGTCGATGATCCGTTTCAGAAGCGATGGTTCCGCGGTCGGCTGCGACGTCGTTATATTTTCCCGAAGTCTTTTTGCCCGCGCTTCAGGCGCCGGATGCGTTGACAAAAACGAGTGATCGTTGCCCAAAGACGCCAGTTTCATCAACGCGGAAATCGCCGGTTGCGCATCATAGCCTTCCTGTTTTAAGAACATAACGCCGTAATCATCCGCCTCGCGCTCCTCCTTCTGCGAAAACTGGGCGTTGAGCAGGTTTTCGGCAAGCGCGCCAAGGCCGGATCTGGCGATGGCCCCGGCTTCATTTTGCAGGGAAGCGATCGCCTTGCGGACGGCGCTTCCCGCATAAGCAATCTTGATTTTGTTCTGGATGTGTTTTTCAACCACATGGCCCATTTCATGGCCGATAACAAAGACTAATTCGTCATCGTCGAGCATGTCCATCAACCCGCTGTAGAGCCTGATGGTGCCGTCAGCCATGGCGAAAGCGTTCACCTCCGGGGATAGATAAACCTTGTAGTTGAATTCATGATCTTGGGTTCGGTGATGGTTTTCCGTCAGCTTTTGCAGTCTTTTGGCATAATCGTTGTCCGGAGGCGCCACCATATGCCGCAGGTCCGACTGCCTGGAAATTTCACGCGCCAGGAGTTCGACTTCCTCGTCATCTATGGTCGCGGCCCGGACGGCGTCAATCCCGGCCTGAACGGCCATGCCGATATCCGCGCCTTCACAGCCTGCAAGAAAAAGACACAAAATCAAGAATATGGATAAAACCCGCTTGCTCATGGCGTTCATCCGATACTCAACAATTCCTGAACCCGCGGCATGCCGTAAGACGCGCCCCCGACGCGGACGCAGACGTTGGGCCGGATGCGCATCTGGAAGGCATCGTGGGTATGGCCGCATAGAACGGTCATTTCTCGGTCGGGATATTTTATCATCAGGCGCGTGATAACATCTCCGACAGCCTTGCAGCTGAAATGGGGCAGCCATTCCTCATCAGTTGGCTTTCCTAGATGCTGGCATGCTTCCGCAAATGGCGGAACATGGGTCAACAGGATGATGTGTTGAAAACCCTCCAAGGCTTCCGGCAGGGTTTCAGCCAGCCCGGCGGCAGACGCATCGGCAAGCGCTTGAAGTCTTTTCAGTCGTATATCGGCATCCAGACCCGTCAGTTCTTCGATGAGCAAGTAGTCGTTGAGCATTACCTTCGATTTTGCGTAATCCCCCAAACGACCATCGGCCCATGATTCGCATCCCATTACGCACGTTTTTTCCGAAAGGGGCGCGATATCGACCATGGGCAGCCAATACAGCAATCTGGAATCTTTCGTTAACGTCATTATTTTTGCTCGGACGGCGGTAATGGAACCGTGGTAATAGTCATGATTGCCGAGAACAAAATAGACCGGGCATTTGACGATATTTTCAAGACTTTTAAGATAGCCTTCGATTGTTCGCGCATCCCCGATATCGCCGCCCAGCAGCACTGCGTCCAGTCGCATTTGGTCGATTTGCTGGAAAAATTTGATGATTTGAGGCCTGTTCAAAAAATTAAGATGGATGTCGGTAATCCATGCGACTGTTTTCATGCGGTTTGCCAGGGACGAGCGGCATCCCTTGCCGGTCTGTCCAATATTGTTGCTTTGCCGTAATACTCTTGCAGGGGCCGAATCGACAACGCGCATTTTTTCCGGCTGGCGATGGCAAGACATATGGCGTCGGCGGCGTTGATAGTGGTGGCATAGGGGATCGCGAAATCCAGCGCAGCCCGCCGGATGAAAAAGCCGTCCTGGGATGGTCCGCTTCCCTGGCCGGTGTTGATGATCAACTGGATCTCCCCGTTTTTTACGGCATCGGCCGCATGCGGTCGTCCGTCGGATATTTTTCTAACAAATCGACAGGTTATCCCATGATCCCTGAAAAACCGGGCCGTGCCCTCGGTGGCCGTTAGTTGAAACCCCATGGATTGAAACGCCGCCGCCAGGTCAAGGGCCGCCGGTTTATCTTCATCGGCCACGCTGATAAACACCGTGCCGCAAAGGGGTAGTTTCTGTCCGGCGCCCAACTGGGCCTTGGCGAAGGCCGCGCCGAAATCCGGATCAATTCCCATAACTTCGCCGGTGGATTTCATTTCAGGACCAAGCAGGGTGTCCGCATTGGAGAATTTTTTAAACGGAAGAACCGCCTCCTTGACGCTGAAATACTCCGGAAAGGGGAGATCGCCATGGAAACCGAGTTCGGGCAACAACCGGCCCAGCATGATTCTGGTAGCCAGTTTTGCCAGGGGGACGCCGGTGGCCTTGCTGACAAAGGGGACCGTGCGCGAGGCCCGTGGGTTGGCCTCCAGTACGTAGAGTTGTCCGGAATGCACGGCATACTGGACATTCATCAAACCCTTCACCTCCAGGGCCGCGGCCATATCCCCGGTGGCCCGCCGGATTTCCATTAAAATATCATGATCCAGATGCAGAGGAGGCAGGACGCAGGCCGAATCCCCGGAATGGATTCCCGCGGCCTCGATATGTTCCATGATCCCGGCGATGACGGTATGTTTTCCGTCAGATAGAGCATCCACATCCACTTCGATGGCCTTTTCCAGAAACCGGTCAATGAGCATCGGCAGACCCGGTGATGCTTCCAAGCCAAGCCGTACAAATTTTTCCAGCGACTTGGCATCGTATACGATTTTCATGGCCCGGCCGCCGAGGACAAACGATGGCCGCACGATCACCGGATACCCGATTCTCCCGGCCGCGGCCAGGGCTTCCCTGACGGTTAATACCGTATCGTTTTCCGCCTGTCGCAGCCCGATGTTTCGCAACAGCTCCGCAAAAAGAAGCCGGTCCTCGGCCCGGGCGATGGCTTCCGGCTGTGTGCCGAGAATGGGAACCCCCGAACGGGACAAGGGCTCGGCCAGGTTCAGGGGGGTCTGACCGCCGAACTGTACGATGACGCCCAGTGGCTTTTCCATCTCCATGATGTTGAGCACGTCTTCATGGGTCAGCGGTTCAAAATAGAGTCTGTCGGAGGTGTCATAGTCGGTGCTGACGGTTTCGGGGTTGCTGTTGACCATGATGCTTTTTACCCCCTCTTCGGCCAGGGCGTAAGCGGCGTGAACGCAGCAGTAGTCGAATTCGATCCCCTGGCCGATCCGGTTGGGGCCTCCGCCGATGATCATCACTTTTTTTTCAACAGACGACCTGGCTTCGCACTCCGACTCATAGGCGGAGTAGTAATAGGGCGTGCGGGCTTCAAACTCAGCAGCGCAGGTGTCCACCAGCTTGTATGCCGGAATGATTTCCATGCCCTTGCGATACGTTCGAATGGTTTTTTCGGTAAGGCTGGAGAGCTCAGCGATCTGCCGGTCGGAAAACCCCCATTGTTTTGCCTTGCGCAGCATCGGCTTGGAAAGCGGTTTGTCCGCTGCGGCGATCTCTTGCTCCAGGAACACAATTTGCCGGATCTGGTGTAAAAACCAGGGGTCGATGCCGGACAAATCATGAATTTTTTCCACCGTGAGGCCGGCCAGAATCCCATGGCGAATATAATGGATACGGTTTGAGTTGGGGGTCGATAGGTGCTGTTCAATTCCGGTCATTGAAAGGGTGTCGCCCCCGTTTTCCTCGGAGGTTTGAACGCCGGCATCCAGGCCGAACCGGCCGTTTTCCAGGGAGCGCAGCCCTTTTTGCAGGGCTTCCTTGAAGGTCCGGCCGATGGCCATGGCCTCTCCCACCGACTTCATGGAGGTGGTCAGCCGGTCCGGGGTTTCAGGGAATTTTTCAAAGGTGAAACGCGGAATTTTGACGACGCAGTAGTCCAGAGCCGGTTCAAAGGCGGCCATGGTCCGTCCCGTGATATCATTGGGAATCTCATCCAGCGTGTATCCCACGGCCAGCAGGGCGGCGATCTTGGCGATGGGAAAGCCGGTGGCCTTGGATGCCAGGGCCGAACTCCGCGACACCCGGGGATTCATCTCCACCACCAGCATCCTCCCGTCTATGGGGTTTACCGCAAACTGCACATTGGAGCCGCCGGTGTCCACGCCGATTTCGCGCATGATGGCAATGGCGGCGTTTCGCATCCGCTGATACTGCCGGTCGGTCAGGGTCTGGGCCGGCGCCACCGTGATGCTGTCGCCGGTATGCACCCCCATGGGATCGACGTTTTCAATGGAGCAGACAATGACCACATTGTCGTTTTTGTCGCGCATGACTTCGAGTTCATACTCTTTCCATCCCAGCACCGACGCTTCGATCTGAATCTGACCGATGATGCTGGCTTCCAGGCCGGCCCCGGCGATTATCTCCAGATCTTCCGGATTGTAGGCAACGCCGCCGCCGGTTCCCCCCAGGGTGAACGCCGGGCGGATGATCACCGGGTAGCCGATGGCGGCAGCCGCTTTTCTCGCCGTTTCAAGATCCGTTGCAATCTCGCTTTGAGCCATTAAAAGGCCGATGTGCGTCATGGCCTGCCGGAAAAGGTCCCGGTCTTCGGCTTTCCGAATAGCGGCCAGGGAGGCGCCGATCAGTTCCACGTCGAAGGCGTCCAGCACCCCCATCCGGTCCACTTCAATGGCGGTGTTCAGCCCCGTCTGCCCACCAAGCGTGGGCAGAAGCGCATCGGGTCTTTCCTTTTCAATAATGGCGGCCACGGTTTCGCCGGTCACCGGCTCGATGTATGTCCGGTGGGCTGTTTCGGGATCGGTCATGATGGTGGCGGGATTGCTGTTGACCAGCACCACCTCATACCCTTCCGCCATTAACGCCTTGCACGCCTGGGTGCCGGAGTAGTCGAACTCACAGGCCTGGCCGATCACGATGGGTCCAGCGCCGATGATGAGAATCTTTTGGATGTCGGTGCGTTTAGGCATTGTCAGCTTTTTCCGCTTTCGTAACGTCCGCGGCCATAAGGCTGTCCCATTCCCGATCCACTTGTTCCTGAATGTTTTTTAACATCCATTCGTTTTCCGTTTTAAAAAGATGCCCGAATCTCCCCTGGAGTTTTAAAAAATCGATTATCGGTTTCTTTGCCTTGGGCGTATAGGTCACCCGGGTCCGGCCGTTTTCAATTTCAAACAACGGCCAGAAGCACGTGTCGACCGCCAGCCGGGAAAGGGAAATGGCGTCATCTGTTGTCGAGCGCCAGCCGCGATTGCATGGAGAAATAATGTTTACAAACTTCGGCCCTTTAATCGCCAGCGCTTTTTGAATCTTGCGCATCAGGTCCAGATGATGACTGGGAGAAGCCTGGGCCACATAGGGAATATCGTGGGCCGCCATGATCTGAGTGATGTTTTTCCTGTGCTGTGTTTTTCCGGGAATGACATCGCCTGCGGGGGTGGTGGTGGTGGCAGCGCCGAACGGGGGGGCGCTGGAACGCTGAATACCCGTATTCATGTACGCGCCGTTGTCGTAGCAGAC
>CAYZXZ010000024.1:0-19208 GCA_964481615.1 uncultured Desulfobacteraceae bacterium
CCTATTTGGCGTTTTTCGCGATGTCCTATGTTTTTTGGTTTGTCCGCAAGCTTGCAGGGCGGGCTTAACCTTTAAGGCGATAGAGCTGATCGCAGCGCCAGAGGCGCTGCTCCGGCTCAGCTTTTCGTTTGCTGCCGGCAGGCAAAATGCTCGCAGTGACGTAGACGTTGCGCTGCTCATGCCCGCTTTTAAGGATCGTATGGAAAGTTTCAACGCCAGGCTGAGATACCAAAGAGAAATTTCGGATTTTCTCGGAAAAGATGTTGATGTTGTAATACTGCGGGAAGCCGGTGAAATGCTCTCATTTTAGATCTTCAAACACGGGCGCCTTGTTTTCGAAAGAGACAGAGGTACGCATCGGTCTTTTGTCGCCAGACTGGTTGTCCAGTGCCTTGATTTTCAAATAGCCCAGTTTTATTAAAAAAATAACGAATGTGCGCCACAACCTTGCACGTTTAAGGGAGAAGAATAATATCTCTCCGGCTGGTTTAAAAACCAACCTTGATGTTCAGGATATTCTTCATATCGATGAATTCTTACTGACGATGGTCCTTTATTTCAAACTGGTATAGCCTGGACAATATGACTACTGCCGATTTCGGAATTCATTGATACTGTTGTCCCTTCATTGAAAAACCTACTATAGATGCCTATAAAATCATGATATGAAAAAAATTTTTTCAAATTTTATCAAATACATTTTAGATAATTTTATACCTCCTATTTTAAGAGACAGTGAACTATTTATGCATATTCCGATGTTTCTGGCGTTTGGAAACAAAAAAAAATATTTTATGGAATTTAAAGCTAAAGTGCCATTTTTAAACACGGAAGAATATCAAGAATACTATAATATACTTAAAGATGATCATTTCCAAACTGCGACTGACTTAAATTTAAAATCTCTGTCTGTGATTTTAGAAAATATTGTTGGTGAAACTGTGCTTGATGTTGGTTGCGGCAAAGGTTTTTTATCTCGAAAAATTTATGCAAAATATAAAATCGATGTAACGGGCATTGATATAATTGTTCCTCAAAACGATAATGAGATTAAGTATCTAAAAGGTGAAGCTGAAAATATACCATTTGAGGACAAAACGTTTGATACCGTTGTTTGCTCACATACGCTTGAACATATACCTTTTATTTTAAAGGCCATTAATGAAATCAGACGAGTAGCTAAAAAAAGGATTATACTTGTTGTGCCACGAGAACGAGAATATAAATACACCTTTAACTTGCATGTACATTTTTTTCCATACACCCATAGTTTTCATAAACTATTGAACAATAAAAATGCAAAATGTTTTACATCCGGCGCAGATATAGTTTATATTGAAGATCGCGTTTAAAATGATAGTTTTTAGAAATACCATTTACGATATACGATTATGAAATGTGTTCAGAATAACTGATATAAAAATAAAAGGATCACAATAACATTTGAACAAAATATTATATAATGTATTAATTTATATATCCCTTATCTTTCTTTGTATTGCCCTTTACCGTGCTGATTACCTCAAAATTCCAGCAATCCAGTCCGGCCCTTTTTTTGTGTTTTCCGTTGTTTTTCTTTTTGCCGGGTTTATCGGAAATGCGCGGGCATGGCAGAAATTACTTAAACAGGCCGGATTCAATACGACGTTTAAGGCATGCTTGGCCAGCGTCGGACTGCCCGTATTTGGTAAATATGTTCCAGGTAAGGTTTGGGCAATCATAGGTCGCTCAGCGCATATCGCGACAAAAAATAGCAAAGATATAAATAAGCTGACCATCCTTTCGCTAAGTGATCAGATTATTGGACTATGGGCGGGGCTTACTCTGGGATTTATCGGATTATGTTTACTCGACGGTTTCAGCCTTTGGGGATGGCTGATCGCTGGCCTTTGGATAATCTTAACAGGTATGGTTTTCAGCTCTTTTTTTTCTTCACTTGTTCCGACTTTGCTGCGATTTATTATTCGAAAAGACATTACCCTGCCCCACCGGTCCATACGTGATATATTTTTGCTTTTACCATTGTATTTCGGATTTTGGCTCATGTGGGCAGTCGGCTTTTACCTGCTGAGTATCAGCATCGTTCAAACAAATATATCCGTTTTCTCTGGATTGGGTTTCCCACTCTCCGGCACAATAGGAATATTAGCGATTTTCTCACCCGGCGGCCTTGGTGTGCGCGAAAGCATTATGGCAGGTTATCTGACGCTGACCGGTTTATCCCTTAGCGAGGTTACGACGATTGCAGTTACTGCACGACTCTGGTTTCTCGCGGGCGAAATATTGATGGACAAACACCAGAATAAGCGCCGCTGTACATCAAGTCGTAGAAAGCAATCTCTTATCTCTCTTCTTCTCTCGGCCGCTGCTCAGACAGGCGTCGGCAAAGACCTTGGCCGCCGTGACCGTGCCCTGCCCGCCTCTGCCATGCCAGCGGATTTCAGCGGTTTCACTCATAAATTTTCCTCCTTGTATATTCTTGTTAAAAGTCGAAAAGCTCGCTTAAAAGGGACTTTTTCTTTTTAGGATAATATTCAGCCCTGCCGCGGCCCTGCGCATGGACATGGTCCGCTTCGCGCCCCCTTGAAGGGATTTGCTGCTGGGATGCGGATCGTTCAATGATTTTGTCCAGCTCGCCGCGATCCAGCCAGATCCCCCGGCATTCAGTACAGTAGTCGATTTCAATTCCCTGGCGATCGGCCATCACAAGGTTCACCTCTTTGCATGCGGGACATTTCATGAGACATCTCCTCCTTATTATTGTTGAGTCATCTGACGGAATTCGGCAAACAGATAGCCTGCATCATGCGGCCCGGGGGAGGTTTCCGGATGGTACTGCACGGCCATCAGGGGCAGCCGGCGGTGGCGGAAGCCCTCTATGGTGTCGTCATTAAGATTGATATGGGTGATTTCCACCTCACGCGCGTCCAGGCCGGCGGGGTCCACGGCAAATCCATGATTCTGGGAGGTGATTTCCACCCGGCCGGTGCGCAGATTTTTGACCGGCTGGTTGCTCCCCCTGTGCCCGAATTTAAGTTTGTAGGTCTTGCCGCCCAAGGCAAGGGCCATGAGTTGATGCCCCAGGCAGATCCCGAACATGGGCTTAAAATCAAGCAGTTCCCGGATGGTTCGGATCGCGTATCCCGCCGGTTCCGGATCGCCCGGGCCGTTGGACAGAAAAATCCCGTCCGAGGCCATGGCGCGGATGGTATCGGCATCGGTTGCCGGCGGGATGATGATGATCTCAAATCCGGATGCCTCAAGACATCTGAGAATGTTGTGATTGATGCCGAAATCAAAGGCGGCCACCGATGGTGTTTGTTCCCTTGAATCGCCAGATGCCCGCATCGGGATGCTCAAGGGAAAAATCCGTAAAAATTTTTTTTCCATTCCGCCATCGATACGGTTTCGTCGTCGAAGCGGAGCGGGACAAATCGCGGCCCTGCATGGACACAACGGCTTGGGCCTTTCTCACGCCGGATCGTTGATCAAAATCGTTTGTGGAAACAAAAGCGCGTATGGCGCCCGCCTTGTAGCTGGCCATTTCTGTGTTGAATACAATCTTCTCCGGAAGCTTCCCCGGGTCCGGTAAATGACCGGCAGGGAAAAACCCGGCCGTCCTCCAAAGCCAGAAGGGCCGGTACGGCTTTTTGCCGGTTCAGCGGCTCGGTTTTCCTTAAAATGGTTTTGCATGTATGACAAATTCGCTTTCAACCGGTTTTGCAAGCGGCTTCCATTCCCAACTCAAAGGCCTTTAAATTGATATCGCCAAACCGCTTTTTTGTTTTTTCTTTGATTATCCCGTAAAACAGCTCCGGGGGCATGGGTGTTGCCCCGCTTCCGGCAAGGGCGCCCAGCATCACCATGTTCATGGCCAGCAGCGAACCGGCCCGGATTGCCAGATCCGCGGCATCAATGGCGATCAGGGCTTTCACGCGGTCGGCCAGCAGTCGCAGTGCGTCGAGCACGTCCGGATATCGGGCGCCGCCCAGGGCCACGGTAAACGGAGGAACCGCGGCCGTGCTGGTGATGATCGTGGTCTCGGCATTACATTTTTTTGCGGCGCGAATGGTTTCGGAAGGCTCGAATCCCAGCAGCACATCGGCCGTGCCGTCGGCGATGCAGGCGCCTTTTCCGTCTCCCAGCAGAACCATGGATTCCACCACGCCGCCGCGTTGGGCCATGCCGTGAAATTCGGACATGCGAACGTCCATGCCGACGGCAACCGCTGTCTCCCCCAGCACCCGCGCCGCCAGAATGTTTCCCTGTCCGCCCACCGCCACAATCATAATTCGGATGGTTTTCATTATGCCTCTCCTTTTTCGGATACGCGGACAACGGCATTTTCCGGGCAGACCTGGGCGCACAGGGCGCAGCCGGTGCAGCGTTGGGCGTCGATCCGGGGGGGCCGCGCGTCTTCCACGAAAAAAGCGGGGCAGGACACTTTTTTCGTGCAGGATTGATGGTTGCCGCATTTTTTCTCATTTACGGTAAACGGCCGCTTTTTCTTGAATCCGGGAAGCCCCCGCTCATAAAGGGGACACGGAGCCCGGGCGATGAGAACCGAAACGCCGCGGTAATCAGCGATTTGTCGAAGGGCATCCACGGTTTTTTTATAATGAAACGGGTTGACGGTGATCACCTTTTCCACTCCCAGCCCCCTTGCAGCGGCCTCGATGGATATGGGTTTTTTGTCGAGATTGAGATGACTTAAATCCACGCCGGGGTGCGGCTGGTGGCCGGTCATGCCGGTGGTGCCGTTGTCGAGCACCACGACGGTGAAATCGTGGTTGTTGTAAACCGCGCTGGCCAGAGGTGATAACCCGCTGTGAAAAAAGGTGGAATCGCCGATAAAAGCGATGGTCTTCCGCCCGCTGGCGCGGGCAAACCCTCCGGCGGCGCCGAGACCGGCGCCCATGGCGATCAGAAAATCCCCCATGCGCAACGGCGGCAGCAACCCGAGGGTATAGCAGCCGATATCGGTGGGGTAAATGGCGTCATCGCCGAAAACGTCGCGCACCGCCACATAGACGGCCCGGTGCGGACATCCGGGGCACAGGTTGGGCGGCCGGGGCGGCGCTTCGGGCAGATCGGCGATGGATATAGGCCGGGCAGGCCTTACAGGAAGCTGGAAGCATTCGGCAATCGCTGTTTTGACCAGAGTGGGATCGAACTCGTATAATCGGGAAAAAAGACCCTTTTCCTTTCCTTTTACCGTAACCGGCAATCCGGCCTTGTGGGCGCAGTTTCGGACGGCCTCTTCCATGTAGGGTTCTCCTTCTTCGGCCACCAGAACCTTCTCGCATCCGTCAAGGAACCGGCTGACCAATGCATCCGGAAACGGATGGGAAAAGCCGATTCTTAATGTTTTAAAATTAGACGCAAAACCGAGCTCCTCAATGGCGTCGCCGACATAGCCGTAGCTGACGCCGTTGCAGATGATTCCCCATTTGCCGTCGCCTTCGATCCGGTTCCATGGACTGCTTTCGGCGATGACGCGGACGGTTTCGATTTTTTCTAAAAGTTTTGGATGCAGCTGACGCGACACCGACGGTATGCAAACATAATTGAAAGGATCCTTTTTGAACTCTCCTTTTGTTTTTCTTTCGCGCATCGGCCCAAGGGTCACGACGCCGCTGCTGTGGTTGATTCGCGTGGTGGTGCGCAATATCACCGGCAGTTTGAGTTCTTCGGACAGATCAAAGGCGTATGCGGTCATTTCCCTGGCTTCGGCCACGGTGGACGGCTCCAGGATGGGCAGGCCCGACAGCTTGCCGTAATATCGCGAGTCCTGCTCGTTCTGGCTGGAAAACATGTACGGGTCGTCGGCAACCACCAGCACCAGGGCGCCGGCAACCCCCGTGTAGGCCAGGGTCATCAGCGCGTCGGATGCCACGTTGAGCCCCACATGCTTCATGGAGGCCATGGCGCGAAGACCGCACATGGAGGCGCCGGCCGCGACCTCCAGGGCGACTTTTTCGTTGGCGCTGTATTCAAAGTAGAGATCGGTTTCCCGGGATATCTGAAAAAACTGCAAAGCGATCTCGGAAGAAGGTGTCCCGGGATAGGCCGCGGCAAAAGCGACTCCCGCTTCCAGGGCCCCCCTGGCGATCGCCTCATTACCGAGCATAAGCATCTTTTCATTCGTCTGGTGTTGCAGCAAGGGGTGCATTTCTTCTCCTTAAGCCTCGAATCGTACCAATATCTCTCCCGCCTCTACCGTCTGCCCGACCACGGCACGGACCTCGGCAACGACGCCGTCGATGGGAGAGGCCACGCCGCTTTCCATTTTCATGGACTCAAGGACCAGCAGGTTCTGTCCGCGAAAGACGCGGGCACCTTTTTTTACCAATATCTGGACCACCAGACCCGGCATGGGGCAGACAAGCATATTGCCCGCCTTTTGCTCCTGACGCTCGGGCATGTATTCCATCAGTTTCCATTCCTTGGGCGTATAGATTTCAAAAATACGCGTGATCCCGCTGAAAGCCACGAAAATGAAAGACTGTTCGATACGCATCCGGAAACGATAAATCCGTCCGTCTATTTTCAGCTTGAGCCGCCGCCGGTAGAACTCCAGTTCGGGTGTTTCAACTGAATATACTTGGTCATTTATATGGACATTAAACACCCATTGCCGGCCTTGAGGCGCGCCTTCGAGTTTCAGTTCGAAAACGTCTTTTTCCGCCCTGATTATGTAGGTGCAGGTCCCGGCAATATCCTTTCCGCCGCCGATAAGGGAAACGATCGGCCGAAGCGAATCACGCACGGCGGCCTTTCGGACATGGTATAGGATGGTCGCGGCCAGCGCCGCCAGTTCAAGGTGTGGGCCAGTCGCGGGATATAAGGGGCGGGCTTCTTTGAAGTATTGTTCGATAAATCCCGTAGACAGATTCCCCTCGATGAATTCGGAATGACAAAGAATGCTGTTGACGAAATCGATATTGGTCAGAACGCCTTCGATATGATAGCCGTTTAGCGCCTCCACAAGACCGAGCCTGGCGGATTCCCGGTTTTTCCCGTGGCAGATGACCTTGGCCAGCATGGAGTCATAATAGATGCCGATGGCGCTGCCGGTCCGGACGCCGCTGTCCACGCGAACGTCGTTACCCCGGGGTTCCGCGTAGCGGGTGATCATCCCCGTGGAAGGAAGGAAATCCCTGGATGGGTCTTCGGCGCAAATTCGTGCTTCCATGGCCCAGCCGTTGAATTTTACGGTATCTTGGTCGAAAGGCAGCCTTTCCCCGCAGGCGATGCGCAGCTGAAGTTCCACCAGGTCCAGGCCAGTGATCATTTCGGTGACCGGATGCTCCACCTGGAGGCGGGTGTTCATTTCGAGAAAATAAAAACAGCCCTGGGGATCAAGCACAAACTCCACCGTGCCGGCGCTCACATAACCGGCTTTACGGGCCAGGTCGCACGCGGCTTTTCCCATGCGCTTCCGCAGTTCTTCCGGAACCGCCGTCGACGGCGATTCCTCGATAATTTTTTGATAACGCCGCTGGATGGAACATTCCCTTTCCCCCAGGTAAACCACGTTGCCGTGAGTGTCGGCCATGATTTGAATTTCAATGTGACGCGGTTTTTCAATATAGCGTTCCATGAAGATTCGGCTGTCGGCGAATGCCTTGCGGGTTTCCTGTCGACTGGCCGCCAGCGCGGCCTCCATTTCCTGCGGCCCGCGAACAATGCGCATCCCCTTGCCGCCGCCGCCGGCCGCGGGTTTAAGCAGCACGGGATATCCGATGGAATCGGCGACGGCCAGAGCTTCGCGTTCATCTTTCAGGATGTCCACATGGCCGGGGATGACCGGAACGCCGGTTTTTACCGCCAGTTCCTTGGCCGCGATCTTGTCCCCCATCAGGGCGATGGCGCCGCCCGGCGGCCCGACGAATACCAGGCCGGCCGCCGCGACGGACCGTGCAAAGTGCGCGTTTTCCGACAAGAATCCGTAGCCGGGGTGAACGGCCCGGCAGCCGGCGGACAGGGCGGTTGCAAGTAATTTTTCCGTGTTGAGATAGGATTCCCGGGCATGAGCGCCGCCGATATGGATGGCCTCATCCGCCTTCTCGCGATGCAGGCTGCGGCTGTCCGCATCGGAATACACAGCCACGGTTTTAATCCCCATGTGCTTGCAGGTCCGTATGATGCGAACGGCAATCTCGCCGCGGTTGGCGATCAGGATTTTATCGAACATGGTCTCCTCACAAGGGTATGTTTCCGTGTTTTCGCTCAGGTCCTTTGGCGGTTTTGCCCTCCAGCACCTGCAGCGTGCGGATCAAACGATGACGGGTGTCCCGCGGGAAAATCACATCGTCGATGTAACCCCGCTGGGCCGCCAGGAATGGGTTGGCGAAGGTTTGCCGGTAGTGCGCCATTTTCTCGCTCAACATGGTTTCGGGATTGTCGGCGGTTTGGATTTCCTTTCGAAAGATGACTTCGGCGGCGCCTTTGGGTCCCATGACGGCGATTTCCGCCGAGGGCCAGGCGTAATTGACATCGCAATGAATGTGCTTGGAATTCATCACCAGATAGGCGCCGCCGTAAGCTTTGCGAACGATGACGGAAATGCGGGGCACGGTGGCTTCGGTAAAGGCATAGAGCAGCTTGGCGCCATGGCGGATGATTCCGCCGTGCTCCTGGTCGGGGCCTGGCATGAAGCCCGGAACGTCCACCAGGGCGATAAGCGGGATGTTAAAGGCGTCGCAAAATCGCACGAAACGACCGGCTTTGACGGACGCGTCATTGTCAAGCACTCCGGCGAGAACCGCCGGCTGATTGGCAACCAGGCCGATGGTCTGGCCGCCGAGTCGCCCGAAACCGCAGATGATGTTTCGGGCAAAGCCGGAGTGGACTTCCATGAACTCGGCGCCGTCGAGTATGCTATAAATCAGGACATTCATGTCATAGGTCTGATTGGGATTTTCGGGAACAAGATAATCCAGGGCCGGGTCTATGCGGCCGGCCGGGTCGCGCAAATCCAGAAAGGGCGCCCGCTGGCGGTTGTTGGAAGGCAGATAGCTGAACAGCCTCCGTATTTCCCGCAAACAAAGAACGTCGTTGTGGACCGTGAAATGGGCCACGCCGCTTTTTTGCGCATGAATCCCGGCGCCGCCTAATTCTTCCGATGTAATCTCCTGATGAGTAACGGTCTTGACCACGCTGGGTCCCGTCACAAACATGTAGGATGAGTCTTGCACCATAAAAACGAAGTCGGTTATGGAGGGACTATAAACAGCCCCCCCGGCGCAAGGCCCCATGATGCAGGATATCTGAGGAACCACGCCGCTGGCCCTCACGTTGCGATGAAATATTTCGCCGTAGGCGGCCAGCGCGTCCACGCCTTCCTGAATGCGGGCACCGCCGGAGTCGTTTAAACCGATGATCGGCGCGCCCACCTTTACGGCCAGATCCATGACCTTGCATATTTTCTGGGCGTGGGCTTCCCCCAGAGAGCCGCCGACAACAGTGAAATCCTGGCTGAAGATAAACACCTCCCGCCCGTCTATGGTGCCGTGGCCCGTGATCACGCCGTCGCCGGGATAAGAACGTTCATCGCCCAGCGATCCTCCTCTCCCGGTCTTCAGCGCATCGAACTCTTCAAAGGAGCCGTCATCTAATAGCAGATCGATACGTTCCCTGGCCGTTAATTTCCCCTTTTCATGCTGGATTTTTATTTTTCCCGCGCCGCCGGCGGCAATGGCGCCCGTGCGCAGTTTTTCCAGCATATTCAGGTTGGTATCGTATTGGGTATTCATCGATACGCCTTCTTTTTGAAAATCATTATTTGAAGTCATTTGGTGCGATCCCGCCGTTTATGAAGCCTCCCGGATTTCGGCATCCGCCGCCTCCACCTCGGCTCTCATTTTTTCCCGGTAAGCCTTTAGTTCAGCGCGCAAACGATCATTTGACAATGCCAGAATGGCAACCGCCAGCAGGGCTGCATTTTTAGAACCGGCCTTGCCGATGGCCACGGTTCCCACCGGAATCCCGGCGGGCATCTGCACCATGGAGAGCAAGGAGTCCAATCCCCCCAGGTCCGAAGTGGTCATGGGCACGCCGATCACCGGCAAAGTCGTCAGCGCCGCGAGAACCCCGGCCAGGTGGGCGGCTTTGCCTGCCGCGGCGATGATAATTTTAATCCCCCGTTCTTCCGCGCCAACGGCGAACTCATGGGCGCGATCCGGGGTTCTATGCGCCGAAATCACTCTGACCTCGTAAGGCACCCCGAAATCGTTTAACACCTTGGCGCTTTCCTTCATGACCTCGTAGTCTGATTTGCTTCCCATAACCACGGACACCAGGGGGGAAGCCTTTACCGCTGCGCTGCTCATTTCAGATAACCTCCGCAAAAAAATTCTTGTTCAACTCGTTCCATCATGGTCCAGGGTCAGACGCTTTAGTGCTTCCCCATATTTTTCAGCTGTTTTCCGGATCACATCCTCGGGAAGATTCGGGGCCGGTGGTTGTTTATCCCATTGAATTTTCTCCAGATAATCGCGCACAAACTGTTTGTCGAAACTAGGAGGGGACATCCCGGTCTGGTATGACGAGACCGGCCAGAACCGGGATGAGTCCGGGGTAAAGAGTTCGTCGATTAATATCAGTTCCCCGTCGGCGAAGCCGAACTCGAACTTGGTGTCGGCGATGATGATGCCCCGCTTTTCGGCGTATTCGGCGGCAAAAGCATAAAGCTGAATGCTGATATCGCGCACTTTTTCCGCGGTTTCCCGCCCGATCAGATCCGTGGCCCTTTCAAAAGAGATGTTTTCGTCATGGGCACCCGCCTCGGCTTTGGTGGACGGCGTGAAAATCGGCTCTGGCAGTTGCCCGGCCTCAACCATCCCTTTCGGGAGTGGAATGCCGCACACGCAGCCGGTTTGGCGATATTCCTTCCATCCCGAGCCCACCAGATACCCCCTGACAATGGCTTCGATGGATAAAGGTTCGGCTTTTTTGACCAGCACCGCGCGTTGATCCAACTGTTCACGAAGCCATCGTCCGTCATTTTTCCAGCCATCCAGCGGCGGCTCAACAGCGACAATATGATTGGCGATCAAATGCTTTGTTTTGGCGAACCAGAAATTTGATAGCCGTGTGAGAGTAGCGCCCTTTTTTGGTATTGGGTTCGGCAGAACATGGTCGAAGGCTGAAATTCTGTCGCTGGCCACGAGCAGAAGATGGTGATCATCATCGGCAAGATAGACGTCGCGGACCTTTCCCTGCCGAAGGAGTGAATAGTTACTGGGCATGTTCATGATGTTTTTTCCTTTTGCAAAAAAAGGCCGCCGCCCGTTTCCAAAAACGAGCAGCGGCCTTATATTTATTACGCACCCTTCAGCCTCGGCCAAGAGTCCGTTTTAACTTTAAGACCTCATCGATTGAAATCGATAAATCCTCCGCGAAAATTGCGTTCAACGCCTTTTTCACGATAGACGGCGGCAATATAAATCTAGTTTGTCAATGTTGTCAATAAAAATTTCATCTGCTGAAAAATTTACGTTCGTTTGTTGTTGTGCGGCTTTACTAAAGGCGAGTCGAGGGAAAAAAGGATCACCCTTTCCCCGGTCACCGTGCTGATATCCGTGTGCAGACTTTTCACCTTGACGTTTAAAATTTTTTCCACCGCCGCTTCCAGAAGCGGCCGGCCCTGTTCCAACAGGGCGATCCGGAGTCGTTTGATTAATTCACGGCCGTCCTTGCTATCGAGGGCATTGGCCAGCTTCAGCTCGGCCTGGGTGAGGACGTTTTTCAAGCGCACCAGTACGATGTCTTCGAGGATAAACGCTTTGGTTTCCAGAGGCCCCCGCCCCATGTATTCTTTCTCGAACTTAATTACGGCTTCACAGATTTCGGCTTCAAGCTGTCCTATGGATTTATTCATCATATTTACATTTTGCTGCCGTTTAACAGTGGAACGCAGACCACCGACCGGGTTTTAAATCCCAGCAGGCGGTCGATCATGGGGCTGAACCGGTGATCCTTTGCGACATCCTCGACCACCGCGGGTTGACCGGTGGCGCAGGCCCATCCGGCAATGCCTTCCCCCTGCCCCCTTCGGGAGATGGATTTTTTTCAATTTATCGGCATCCACACCCATTTCCCGACACGAAGGGCCGTTGTTCATCCTATACAGGGACTACGAGGAGTGGCATGCCATGACCGCGCTGGCGTCCTACCATCTTGAGGCGAACCGCGAAACCTGTCTTTGTTTTACCCCAAGGATCGAGCCCCAGCAGGAGCACCCTTTTTATTTTTGCGAAGCGCGGAAGATTCGAGCCTCGCGCAGCAAAACCCTTATCAGCTCTGAATATAGATGACCCCTATTTTTGTCCACTTCGACGTTTTTTGGCGCCCTGGCGCTGCGAGTCGGGAAAGCGTTTTTTTTGCAGGTTACCCATCGATCACCTATGTTTGATGTTGCGTGATTACCGGCGTTGTGGGTTGTTGTCCGAACACCAGGCTCTTTAGTTTAAGATACGGGAGGGCCAGCACCACCAAAGCCGGGGCCATAACGAAGTCCGCAAAAAGCGCAATCAGAATTTCATGACCAACAGACGGCTGTGTCTCATCAATGATGGACAAACACCGGAATAAGCGCCGCTAATCAAGATACTTTATTTTAAATCCTTATTCGCCTCCATGTCGAACCACATGGCAAATAGCGTAAACAGGCTGCCGCTCATGAATGAAAAAAAAGCCGCAAGCGCATTGATGGCTGGAATATGGGAGTAAAAAATCCAGTGATAAAATACTCTTGCAAACAATAACACCATCATCAGATAAAACAAACCACCCAGAAAATAAAAAAACACCAGGGGATGAAAATCCCGGATGATGTATTTTTCCTTCATACGCCAGAAAAACAGCTTGGTCAGCAGCCAGCCGATTTTAAATATGGCCCTGCCGATTTTAATTCCTGATTTTTCACCGATATTATATACCGGCTCCACAGGCACATCCTTTACTCTCATGTTATGGACATTCAGACGAACAAGGATATCATTGGGATGACCGTACCAGGTATATAGCTGGTCCCAATCGATCAGGTTGAGCGCTTTTTTGTTGATGGCCGTGTATCCGGATTGAGAATCCGCCACATTCCAGTACCCGGATGCGATTTTCGTGAACAGGGAAAGAAACGCATTGCCGAAATACCGGATCTTCGGGATCTTCTGGTACGCTTCACCGGTAAACAGCCGGTTTCCCTTTGAATAATCGGCCCTGTCTTCCACCACCGGGTCCAGAAGCATCGACAAATCATCCGGGTCCATCTGTCCGTCGCCATCCATCCGCACCGTTACATCAATATCTTGCTCTTTTGCATATTTGTATGCCGTCACCATGGCTCCCCCTGCCCCTTTGTTGACGTCATGCTCGATCAGAATGATGTGCGGATATTTTTTCTGATATGTTTTGATGACATCAACAGTTCCATCCGTGCTTTTGTCATCAACAATAATGATCTGATCCACAAAATCCGGCATTTTTTCGATCACCCGGCCGATCTGGGTTTCCTCATTGTGGGCGGGAATAACGACGCCGATTTTTTTGCCCTTGTACATGTCCGTTGCTTTCCGTGTTTAAACATTCAAGCTTGACAAATCACAGTCGATATATATGATGTTCCAAATATTCCATATATCACAGAATTTTTTATGAAAACAACATAAACTTCCCGCGAGTCTGGTTGTGATTTTGAACGCCAGGGAAAGGGTGATCATGAAATCTGGTTCAGTCCGATTACCAGAATCCGCTTTGTTATCGACAATATAATCAAATCCGGGCATACTGCGAATGCTGTATTGAAACAGGCCGGATTGCCAAAGAAATTTTAAAAATATTTTTTTAAAATTTCCGGCGGGACATGGCCGACGTACAACTGGTCGTTGATGATATATCCAGGTGTTCCGCTCATGCCGTACCGCAGGCCTTCCTTAATGTCTTTCCAGAGTTTCTGCCATAAATCATAGTCCTTAAAAACATATTGCATGTTTTCAAAATCAAGTCCGGCGTTTTCAGCGACAAACTTGATGGTCACTGCTTCTTTTTTTCGCGCGATATCAAACAGCAGATCATTGACTTCCCAGAATTTGCCTTTTTCAGTTGCATACACGGCCAGTAAGGCCAGCTTGGCGGAACCGGAGTGAAAAGGATCCGTTACAAGCGGATTAATGATGTGATCCATGGGGAAATGCCGGTGGACCAAGCGGATTTTATCCGGATGATTCTGGATAATGCGGCGCAGGTGAAAATGATTTTTTTTACATGAAAAGCAGAGATAGTCTGCAAATTCCGTAATAATTAGCTCCGGATCTTTTGCGCCGATCCACGGATGACCGTCTTCTGTTACCCCTCTTGGCATATCCATAGTAAGTTCGGGAGGGGTCAGATGCCAGTATTGCGGTAAAAAAAAAAGATGAGTAGCATGACAGCAGGAAATCCGGACAGCATCGACAGGCTGATACGGGGAAAATTCATTAAATGGATGACATCCAGACGGATGGCGGCAAATATTTTTTCACTGCCGAACCGGTTGCGGATCAGCCATGAAAAATAGAGCAGCAAAAAACAGACCGCATATCCGAGTATGCACATGATGCAGTGACTGCGGATCAAAAACGTTGATATGCCGGCAAGGATAAGACAGTAGATGGAAAAACCAAGAGAAATAACCATCAGCAATGACCACATCCGTTTCCGGTCCCGTGTGCCTGGAAAGGCGAACAGCAGCAGGGATAGAAAAGAAGCATGGGCCATGATGCCCCATATGGGCACCGGCACATTTAAAAATATCGCGTATGGACTCTGCGAAACCGTGTCGCAGTTGATGGCGTTTGAAATGGCACAGAAACTTTGATATCCAATGTCCGCATAATTACGGTAATGGGAAACTGCCAGGTATAGGGAAATAAACAAACCGATTAGTGCGATAACCATGACTGGCCAGAAATAATAAGGATACGGGAGCGGAATAATATTTTTTTGAGATTTCTGCATTCTATTTGTGAGATCAGACTCATCCATGTGTTTTTTGATGCAACCGGTAAAGTACATATCCGTCCTGCGAAAATATACGCAGCGCATGGTGTTTAAAAAATTCCTCCAACATTCTTTTTTCATGCGGATTGTATTGATCCGCATATAAATTGAAAAGTTCATGGTTGATCAGCAGATGCGTGATATTTTCCTTATGCAGTTTTAAGAATATCATCTCAGGCGTTTCAGCGATTGCTGCTAATTTCTGGAGCCGATCTATGCTGAAGCGGATATCAACATCAGCGTAATATCCCCGATTGCCGACATAGACAGCCAGTATGGTATCATCTTCCTTAAGATTCTGGTTGGCATACTGGAAAGCCGCATATTCCGGCCGATATTTCTGGATATAGTCATCTCTGGTCAGCTTTCCCGAAAGATATGCAAACGGTTGGACATGCTCAAATCGAGCCGAAATATATAGGCCGTTTATTCCCAGCATGGCAAGAATGACACCGGCGACGACAAGCTGTGCGAGATTATCCGTCATCTGGATTTTCGGACCGGTCAATATGAGTTTCAAATTATTCAAACCAAACATTGACAACACCACCAGGGGCGGAAGAATAGGCGCAAAATAGCGGATTCGCATTACGGATTGCGCATAAACAAACAATAAGAATAAAATAGAAAAGAAGACAAAAAACAGTTTTTCAGTTTTAACCTGATAAGAATTTGATTTAATGCCGAAAAATGCCAATATCGGCAACAACAGCAAAAAGGGATTGGCTCTGCCGTCAAAATACTTTGAATCATCATCTCTTCCCTGAAAGAAGACGCGCAGCGGAACAAGCAGTATTTCCATCCCGGATTCACCATAAATGTGTTTGCGGATCTGAAACGGGTTCATTCGGGGATCGTCTGTATTTGAAATATTTGTGCATGCCGACATGGTATCAGGCCCGGTTTCTGTCGTATCCATTGGACAAAATAAGTTTTGGCCCGGTGATTCGAGATATTGCGCCGATATTTCATCATCCTGTTGTTGATTCGCCTGGAAAACAGATCTGTAAAGTGGGTAAAGCGGATTACCGGTCCATACCAGATTGCGGATCATCCAGGGTGAAAAAACAAACAGTGCGACAGAAACAAACAATGCTGCATGACAAAGTGCTTTGACATCATGGTTCTTTTGTTCAGATCGGTATCGGGAATAAATAAATGGTATAAACAGAGACAAAAGAAACAATCCAATGAGCCCGTTGTATTTAGTGCCCAGACCCAGGCCGCAGAATAATGCACTGATAACCAGGGGCCTGAGTTGGAAGTCTGTTTCAATCCATTTAAATAATGCTATCATCGATGCAAACAGAAAAAAAATCAATCCTAGATCCACGTATACCATGCCGGACAGGCGAACAATCACGGGTATAGACAAAAACAGCAGTGATCCCAGCAGAGCATACTGGATATTCAATCGCCGTTTCAGGTATTGATAAATCAATCCCGCCGTCAGAAGGGCAAAGGCAAAATGGATATACTTGGGAATGATGTCGTTGTTGAAATATAGCGGGATCAGGTATAAAAAGTCCAGGTTCATGGGATAATAAGAAAAATCGAAATGCGGCATCTCAAATATGCCGCCGTGCTTCAGGTATAATTTTGGAACAGCCAGATGATGGATCAGAGCGTCCCGGCATACCGGCGGCACGGCAGCCAAGACTGCAATTGATGCAATCGTTCCCAATAATAGAGAACTATAAGCGATTGTCACCCATGAATAATTTTTGAATTTATTATTGATCATTCTTGAAAATATAGAATTTAAAAAGGCGTTTTAATTCATTTATATCTATAATTATTCAATGGTTTTAGTGAACACATAATTAGAGTCCCACTGCGCATGCGCGCTCTGATAGTCGAGAGGGCATCTGCTTGTGCGATCCGTGACCCGGATGGTAATGAGCGTGTTGGGGTCACCTACAATTTCAACAGGGTTGACTATAGCGAGGTTCAAATCATTCAGTAAAGGCAGTTGCGTCCTTACGGGGACCCCGAAATAATCGGCAATGGCGGCGGCGACATGATCGGCATCTTGTTCCGCCTGCGTGCAATATGCTTTATGACGCATATGAATGAAATTGGAAATCGCAATGGCTAACAGGATGGCAAGAATGGCGGTGATGATCATCAGCTCCAGCAAGGTAAAAGCATTTTGAGTTTCCATTGATCTTGTTTTTATCATGACGATCTCCCGATGGGCCCTTTCAATTTAAAAGCCATGATGCCATACATTCGCGATATTCGCAATATTAGAATCGAGCTTGATTTAGTATATGCAGGTTTGATAAGCTAAAGTTACTGGAATTGCATGGAAAAACGCTCTGTCAGCCGGGCGGCCAGTGATAGATGTTTTTCCGACCGCTTCCGGATAATTTTATCTATCCGTGCGGTAATTTCTTCGAAAAAAACAGGAAGCCCCAGCGGATCATTAGAGATTTGAATCAGATAATTCTCGATATTTTCAATGCCGATTCGATTGATGAATTGATCGATCCATTGATCCGCGTCAGATGAATCGCCGGCACGGATTCGATTCCCGGCTATACACAGTAAAATACCCTGCGATTTTGGCCGCAACGCATCCGCGCGCTTAAGAAACCAGTAGCCTTTTTCATACTGTTCCATTTGCGTGAAACAGATCCCGATCTCCCTGAAACATCTCCAGTCGTCGGGAGATAGCCGGAGGCATTGACTGAAGTATTCCAGTGCGTCTTCCGGCTTTGAAATTTTCAACAATATAAATCCTTTTCGATAAAGCAATTGTATATTATCAGGCATGGTTGCAAGCAACTCATCAAGGAGTTGCAGGGCATTTTCATATTGCCCCAGCATGCTGAGGGAGTCGCACAAAATCATATTGCTCGTGCCATAGGGCACCAGCTCAATCGCCTTTTTTGCGTACGCAACCGCCTTTTCATATTCATTGTTGTGATGATAATAAATGCCGGCGATATTATTATAAATGGTGGCTTTATATACTGTTTGGGGACCTGTTAGGGTCAGCGCCTTCTGATAAAGCGCCAATGCCTTGTCGATTTGCCCAGTGGGCGCATAATACCCATACGCAAGATTACTCAACGGCCTTGATGCTTGCGGAGCCTTTTTCGCGGCATCTTCCCACAGACTTTTCGTGGATCGCCAGTCCCCGTTGCGCACGTAAGTGCTTGCCCCAAGGATGATCATAACGGTGCATGCGGAAAAAATCAGAAGATAAAACATCGGTTTCCGGTTGACCGAATAGTGATCAAAGGCCTTTTTGAGGCCGATTGCGATGGGCACAAATAAAAACAGACTTGGAAGATAATTTCTGTGCTCAAAAACCATTTCAAGGGGGAGGACTGAGGATTCGATCACATGGTTGCCGAAATAAAAAAGGATCGCAAAAGCGAGCAGAGGATTCTTTGTTATGCGCCAAAAAGCAAATATTATTAATGATAAAACGATGATGATGGCCGGAAAGGTAGTCCAAGGCGTAAACAGGGAAGTTGATTTGACAAAATCATGTTCGAGACTGAATCGCTCGGCGATCGGATAAAAAATCTGGGATAGATAAAACAGGATAACACTCGGCTGTGTTAACAGCCGCTCATACATCGAAAAAGAACGCCGTTCATAGAGTTGGTTAAAAAAATGATTCGCGTTGCCCTCCATGAAAAGAAAAACGCCGGTTGCGACCACTATGAGCGTCATGCCAAAAAAAACCGCCGCCGCCAGTTTCCGTGTTTTTGGGTCCCTCAAATTTCTGAAAAAAATAAACTCCATGAGAACAAGAATAAGCGGCAGCATGATGGCATTGTTTTTGGAACCCAGGGCCAACAGAAAAGCCAGCGCGCAGCATCCTGATAAAATGACGCGCGCATATCCAGATGGAGACATGCGGGCTCTTAAATAGCAAAATACAGCAATAATATAGAACAAAGCAGACATGGAGGCCATGCGCTGAACAACATACGTCACCGCCTGGGTCTGTATGGGATGGCTCGCCCATATTGCGGCGGAAAGCAGGGCAATGAAATAGACGCTGTGTGATGAGTCCGCCAGTCTTGCATTGGGCGTTTGAAGCAGCAGCGAAATCGACAGAAACAGAAAAATGGCTGTAAACGCGTGAATGACGATATTAACTATTCGGTATCCAACGACATTCTCCTGACCCCACAGCCAGTTCA
>CAYZXZ010000024.1:19260-22467 GCA_964481615.1 uncultured Desulfobacteraceae bacterium
CTTGTCCGGTGAGGCGAAAAAACTGTTCACAATGGCTTCCAAATTCAGGGAACGCATCTGTATGCCGGGGTTTTGGAGGATATTATTAATATCATCCAGGTGCCAGGCGCTATGCAGCGTGTTGGAGTAGATCAGGCACGCAAGAAGGGTTAGCAGGATGGCGGGCCTGCAAAAATGCGTTTTTTCGTGATTGTCGTTCATAAGGATTATCCATGGTTAGTTGGAACTTAAAATAACGGACGCGATAATTTCACGGGAAATGGGAGCGTATCTCGGATTATCCGAATATATCTCAAGTTTCTGCATGATGTGTCCACGATCAAAACGATCAAACAGTATTATTTTGTATTCAGCGGCCATATTATTTGCACCCGAGCGCATGCTGTTTTCGATGGCGGCAAAATAAAAATAAATATGATCAGGATAATGCTTGATGGCCCGGCGCAACAACGCCTCGGCCTTTTCATGGCGACCGGATAAACTCAACGCAACCGACATATTGAAAATGACGCTGATTTTATCCCATACCAGATCATAGGCTTTTTGAAAACAGGATAAAGCGTGCTCATATTCTCCCTTCCATAATAAAATATGGCCTTTTAACGCTTGATGGATCCCGTTTTCGCTGTTTTTTGAAATCAGAACATTCGTGTGTCGCAAGGCTTCATCAAAGCTTTTATTATTGATCAATGCATTGACCAGGTCGCGCCTGATTTTGAAATTATCGGGATAAATCTCAAGGGCTTTGTCAAAAAACTGTAACCCGGTTTGATGATTTTGTTTTTTATAAAAATGAATCAGCGCCATATTGCCGTAAATATCGGCCTTAAAGTATACCGTCGGCATATTCTTGTCCAGCGCGGTTTCAAGAAGCTGCAGCGCCATGTCGTAACGCAGGGGATGATGACTTGCATCTCCCCATGCCATCCTTATGGCTAAATTATTCAAGACCCTGGCATCCTGCGGGGCCTTGGTCGCCGCATCCATCCATAAGCTGATTTCATTTTTCCAGGCATGGTTCCGGATATATGTACCGACTGAAAAAAAACAGAGCAGCGCCAGCAAGAGGCCGATGGGAGCGAAATATAAAATTCTGTTTTTATGTTTACAAGCAGCCATCAGATAATCGAACGCGCAGGCCACAGGTAAAAACAGAAAAAGTGAAGGAAGGTAATTTCGGTGTTCAAAAATCAGCTCAAGGGGGATAATGCTTGATTCAATGGCTTGGTTTAAAAAGAAAAACAGGATCGAAAAGGAAAGGATCGGCCTGGTTTGAATCTGGCACACGGAAAATAGAATTAAACCGAAAATAATCAGGAAGCTTGCCGGGGTTGTCCAGGAATTGAAAAAAGAGGAAGACATCACAACGTCGTGGGCGATGGATAAGCGTCCCGGAAGGGGATAAAAAATTTGAGAAAGATAAAACAGTATGATTCTGGGCTGGGTAAGCAGCCGCTCAAGAAGGGTAAAAGTACGCGTCGCGTACAGATCGGAAAAAAAGGTAACCGGTTCACCCCGCAGAAAAACGACGGAACCCATAAGGATGATGATCCCGGCAATGGCCGCGGCAAAAAAAATGATCTTTTTTTTTACGGCGCCGTCGGAAAGATCCTGAAAAAAGGTCATCTCCAGCAATAAAATCGCCATGGGCATCATGGCGGCATTGGGTTTTGAGTTTACACCAAGAAGATAAAATATCAGGCATAGGGTAAGCCAGGCCACGCGACGGACTGGTCTGGCGTTGAACCGCGCCTTTAAATAGGCCAACATTCCGAGCAGATAAAACAGGGCCGCCAGTTGGGTCATGCGCTGGACGATATAGGTGACCGCCTGGGTTTGTATGGGATTGGCCGCCCAGAGGGCGCTGGCAAAAAACGCAATTAGGAAAGGATTGCCCGGACAATAATTTCTCAGATTGGGAGTTTTGAGTAAATTCAAAATGAAAAGGAACAGAAAAAACGCGTTAAAAACATGGATAACCGTATTGACGACATGGTACCCGACCACATGATCTTGGCCGAAATACCAGTTTACGGCAAAGGTAACGTATGAGACCGGCCGGTATGGTCGGTCGCTGAGTTCTTCAGGGTTGCGCGGGTCTGTGAAAAAGGTGTTGATGAGCTTGTCAGGCTTTAGGGAATTGATGTGGAGATGATAATTATTAAGGATGTTGGGACGATCGTCGAACTGCCAGGAAGCGTAAAACGTGTTGGAATATATTGCGAAAATGAGAAGTGAAAAAAAAGTAAAGGCAAAAAGCTTTCTGGACGGCGGGATTGAAAGCAAAGTTTATCCGTGTTGCCGGTTGACAAAGCCTGGATGATGATATTTCCATCATCCAGGCTTTGGTTATAAAATTACTTTTATTTCGTTTAAATGTGAGTATTCAGACTGCCCAATTCGTTCTATTGCCCTGCAGCAATGATTTTAACATAGGTATTAGCTCCATCCCAGTACCCTAACGGATCTCTTGCAGAATCCATCATCTCCTGATAGTCGGCAGGACATCTGCCGCTTCCATCTAATACCGTTATTGTTATACCATCATTGGGATCAGTGGATGCAGATATTATTGATCCTTCGTTATCGCCGCTCATTGCTATTTCGACAGTTGCTGTACCACGAGAAAAGTCAACCGGGTTTACGGGGCCCTGAACCGGAACTAACGTAATTGTGGGAATGGCAAAGTAATCGGCAAGTGCGGACGCAATGGAATTGGCGTCTTTTTCCGCGGACGAGCAGAACGCCTTGTTACGATAAGCGATGAAGTTGGGGATGGCAATAGCCGCCAGGATGCCGATGATGGCGATAACGATCATGAGTTCGATCAGGGTAAAACCTTTGGAATTGTTTCCTCTTAGTTTCTGAAGCATGGTGTTTCCTCCCTTGTTGTTTTTGACATTATTTTGAGTGTTGCAACGGTCCCGCGATTACATTTCGTGATGATTCCATACGTTTTTAGCTTTGTTGCCCTTTCACCCCCTTTTTTTTAAATTAAAAGATATTGATGTTTTCGGGTTAAAAAGTTTGTCGGTTATCTCTGACAAATATATAGCAAAGTGCGTGCCATTTTTACGGGCAACCGTAATATTTCTCAATGACCTGATTTCATATGGAGATTTAAAAGCCTTGTTTTTCCCCCGCACCCGGTCGTGTCCCTGACGCGAAATTTTAATGACAAATATCGGCAGAACCCGACAAATTTTG
>CAYZXZ010000025.1:0-2997 GCA_964481615.1 uncultured Desulfobacteraceae bacterium
GGGGATACGGACAAGGGCCTGGCGGTGCTGGAAGCGGCCATGAACGTGGTGCCGGAAACCGGCAAGATTCAAATCATTCCGTATCTGGCCTCCTTCTACAAGGAAAAGGAAATGATCGCCGAAGCACTGTCTCTCGTATCCGCAGGACTCGAAATCGAGCCGGACAATCCGGGACTGCTGTATGAGAGGGGTGTCATATATGACAGGATGGGGGACACGGATGCGGCCATGGCACAGATGGCCGAAGTCATCCGTCTTGATCCGGATCATGCGGATGCCCTCAATTACATCGGGTACACCTATGCGGAGAAGGGCATCAACCTGGAAGAAGCGGAACGTCTCATCATCAAGGCCTTGAGCATCAAACCCGACAACGGGTATATCATCGACAGCCTGGGATGGGTTTATTATCAAAAGGGGCGTTTCGAGGAGGCTCTGGTCCACCTTGAACGCGCCGTTGAACTGGTGCCCGAAGATCCCATCATCCTGGAACACCTCGGGGATGTTTATATGAAGCTGGCGCAGCCGGGAAAAGCCATAAAAATTTATGAACGGGTCCTGCTGCACCAGAAAAAGGATACCGACAAGATTCAACACAAAATTGACGCCCTCCGGCAGAAAGGGTTCTGACCGGCATGAAATTTTCCGGCTGGCTCTCTGTTTTCGTCCTGTTTTTTCTACTTCCCGGTTGCCATACCATTTTCCGGGAAGATCCTGGACCTGATGCGGTTGATCGGACCCTGCGGGCACAAGCCCTGCTTGCGGCCATAAAGGCTCGAAACGATACCTTTGATGCGGTTAAGGGGATCGGAAGGATTACGTTCCGGGATGCCGATGCGGTCCGGACCACCAGGGCCGTCTGGCTGGGAGCCGAAGACGGGCGGTTGCGAATCGAAATGCTGGGCCCGGTTGGTCAACCCGTGGCAAAATTTATATTTGACGGTAAAACATATAGTTATGTGTCCCATGTGGATCAGCGGGTTTATCGGCAACCCGGCACTGTTTTGAACCTCGAGCCACTGACAGGAGTTTCCGTTCCGGCCGACGATATTGTCCGCTATTTTGCCGGGGCCGTCCCCCTGCGGGACCATGATCAGGTGCGACTGACCAGCGAAGATAATACCGGCCGGGATGTCCTGATTTTAAATAAATGGTGGATGGGAACGGTTCAAAAAATTTATCCGGGCATGGATGGAGAAACGGTCGGCCGGGTGGAGATGTACCGTTGGGGCCGGCTGACCCATCGGGCCGAACTTGGGCGTTTCAGACAAGTCGGGGGGCGCTGGATACCGTTTCATATCCATGTTACGGACGGAGCTGATAACGGATTTGTCATAGACGTCGACAATTGCTGGACCGGGTTTCCTCTGACACCGGATATGTTTTTCGACACGCCGGTTCGGGCCGACGACCGATGATACTGACCACATGATCTACATGACCCGCAGGGGCAACAGGACCTTGCCGGCGGGAGGTTGAGATGGCGGGCGCGTGAAGAGTCCCGAAAACGTCATTGCATTGGAAGCGCGTTTGAGTGCCTGCCGGAATGTCACGACTTTGGGGGTGCGGCCCGATTTTTCGACCTATACCCAGGAGGAAGCCCGGCTGATACGGGATGCGGAAAAAATCTATTACCCATCAGCCTATTATGCGGACATGTTTGCCGCTATGGGGAAAAAGACGTTTCCCGGCACGCATAATTATCGATTCGCCAAGGACAAGATCAAACAGACCGCGCTGTTTCATCTCCTTAAAATCCCCTGTCCGCGCACACGGGTGTTTTACGGCAGGTTCCGGCATGAAAAAATCATGGAACATTTCCATTTTCCGTTTGTCGCGAAAATTCCGCGGGGATCGGCCTTGGGTCGGGGCGTTTTTCTGATCACGGAGCCACAACAACTGGCCGATTACATCGCCTTGACCAAAGTCGCCTATATCCAGGAATATCTGCCGATTGAAAAAGACATCCGGGTGGTGATCATCGGCGATCATTTCGTGCATGCGTACCGGCGTACGCCGCCGCCGGGGGAATTTCGCTGTAACGTGGGTTTCGGGGCGCGCATCAGTTTTGATGACGTTCCGGCCGAGGCCGTTTCCCTGGCCCGTCACACGGCAAATTCCTGCGGATGGAACGATGTGGGCATTGACGTGTGTGTTTCTCGGCGCAATTGTTATATTCTGGAAGCCAATATGAAATACGGCCGTGAAGGATTCAGGCAGGCGGGCATTGATTACATACACTTGATGGAGACCATGATCCGCGATGGAAAAATCTGAAATCAATCAATCGCTTTCCCGGTTGCGCTCCCTGCAGGATCAGCGGGAAGCCGATGAGCTGAACCCGTGGGCCGCAAAAAGCATCGAAGGCGTCCGGCGATGCGAAGAAGATCGACTGTTAGGGGATTACCGGCAGAGCTTCGCCGTTGATGTGGACCGCATTTTAAATTCTTTGGCCTATACCCGTTATTTTGACAAAACCCAGGTTTTTTATCTGATCGAAAACGACCATATCACCCACCGCATGCTCCATGTCCAGCTCGTTTCCAAGGTCGCCCGGACTACGGGACGGTTTCTCGGCTTAAACGAAGACCTCATCGAGGCAATTGCCATCGGGCATGATATCGGGCACCCCCCCTTCGGACACGACGGTGAGCGTTTATTGTCGGAGATCTGTCACGGTCTCGGGATCGGGCGGTTTCATCACAATGTGCAGAGCGTGCAGTTTTTAGACAAGGTCGAGCGCAAAGGCAGAGGCTGGAACCTGTGTTTGCAAACACAAGACGGTATCCTTTGCCATGACGGTGAGATCCACAACCGGGAACTGGCGCCCCTGCCGGACAAAGACTTTTCAACCCATGAAGCAGAAATTCGGATGAAAAAGTCCGGTGACCCGATCCGTCTGGTGCCCATGACCCTTGAAGGGTGCGTGGTCCGTTTCGCCGACACCATCAGTTATATCGGACGCGATATCGAGGATGCGATCCGGCTCAACCTTAT
>CAYZXZ010000025.1:3007-22211 GCA_964481615.1 uncultured Desulfobacteraceae bacterium
GAGGACCTGCCGAGTGAAGCCGCAAGCCTTCTTGGCAACACCAACGGCACCATTGTCTATACCCTGGTAACTGATATTATCGCAAACAGCCACGGCCGGTCCCGGATCACCTTCAGTCCCGAAGTTTCCGAGGCACTGTTGGCCTTGAAACAATTCAATTACCACCGGATTTACATGAATCCGACGATCAAGACGGACCAGGAAATTTTAAAAAAACTATTTGAGATCATGTTCGAGCGGTTTTTGTCCGATATCCGCGGCAGCAACCGTTCATCACCCGTCTATCGCAACTTTATCGCAGGCATGTCCGATCCTTACCTGGAAAGCCATCGGCCTGAGGAAATCGTAAGGGATTTTATCGCGGGGATGACCGATCAGTTTTTTCTGCGCTATTGCCCCGAAGATCTTCGGCCGGCGATCCGTGCGGTGTGAATCGTTTACCATCGGAGGGACGGTACGCCTGCGCCGAATACCCTGAGATAAGATCGGTATCGGTTGTTACATTCATGTTTCAGCAGCGAAATTATCGTCAACTGGTTGCCGGCGATCACCTGGAATCCTTTCAGGTGACGGTTCAGGAAACCGATGTCTGGATCCGGGCCCGAACCCATCTCGGATCCCGGGCCAGGGAGCGGATTCTGGCATGCCGGGGTCACCTGGAAGCCTATATTCAGGCGTATCCGGATTTCAGGGAAACGCTCTTGCCCTGGTCGGCTGCCGGCCCCATGCCCAAAATCATAAGAGACATGGCGGCTGCCGGACGCGCGGCCGGCGTCGGGCCAATGGCGGCGGTGGCCGGGGCCATTGCCGAGCATGTGGGTGTTGATCTGCTGACCGTATCGGATGAGGTCATTGTTGAAAACGGCGGAGATGTTTTCATCCGGTTGAACCGGCCTTTTGTGTCGGCGATTTATGCCGGCGGCTCACCATTGAGCCTGCGGGTCGGCCTGCGCATCGACCCGGGCGGGCAACCCGTTGCTCTCTGCACTTCTTCGGGCACCATCGGACATTCTTTGAGCATGGGAAAGGCGGATGCGGTCTGCGTGGTATCGCGATCCTGTTCTCTGGCCGATGCTGCGGCTACGGCCATCGGCAACCGGGTCGGATCAGCAGGTGCGATTGCATCGGCCATTGTGTTTGGACAATCGATTCCGGGGGTCATAGGGGTCGTCATCATCGTCAATGAAAAAATCGGTGCATGGGGGGACGGGGACGTCATGTCTTTAACCGACAGGCTAAACGGATAAAAATTTGCAGCCGGGCGAATAATTGGTTTCAAAACTGTTGTTTTTTTGACGCAGGAAAGTCATTATTATAATTTAATGCAAGCATTCATTTATGATTGATGAACGCGTTTTTTTTGTCAGATCTGGCATGATCCGGTGAAACGATCGTTGAACCAAGGGAGATGGATATGAACAAAGTCAAGATGGTTTTGGGACTCTTGGTATTGGGCCTCATTTGTCTGTTTGTCTATCAGAATCTGGGATTTTTGATGCAAAGACATGATATCGGCATCAATATCGGTTTTGCGGAATATCATATTCGGCAGCAGCCATTGGTGATCTATCTTCTGGTTTTTTTCCTTGCCGGATTGCTGACCGCCTTTTCTTTCAGCCTGGCGGAAAAATTTAAGTCCCGAAAGACCATTCGAAATCTTACCGGGGAAAAGGAAGCGGAGAAAAAGCGTGTTTTGGAACTCGAAGCCAAGCTGACGGCAGCAACCGGTGGGCCCGCATGGATCGGCTCCCCCGCTGATCTCAACGACGCGGATCGGATCGCAACTTCCAGATAAATTGCCCGAGACAGAGGCCGATAACCCCATGACCACGGTCGCAGGCGACGTTAAAACAACACCCATGATCCAGCAGTACCTATCCATCAAGGATCAGTACCGGGATTATATTCTGTTTTACCGGATGGGCGATTTTTACGAGATGTTTTTCGAGGATGCCGCAACAGCGGCCCGTGAACTGGAAATCACGCTCACGTCAAGAAATCGAAACGAGGAACAACCGGTGCCCATGTGCGGAGTCCCGGTCAAAGCGGCGGACGGATATATCGGCCGCCTTATCGACAAGGGATTCAAGATCGCCGTGTGCGAGCAGATGGAAGATCCGGCCAGATCCAAAGGCCTGGTCCATCGGGACGTGGTCAGGGTCATCACCCCGGGCATGGTCGTGGACAACCGGCTGCTGGATGCCGGCACCCATAATTTTGTCGTGGCCGTATGCCGCGACGGGGAGCGTATCGGCATCTCCTGCTTGGACGTTACCACAGGCACCTTTCGCGTAGCGGAAACCCATCGGGAGAGCGTGATCACCGAGGAATTGCTGCGCATCGATCCGGCGGAGCTGATCCTTCCGGAATCCGCCGGAGACGGCGCTGGTTTTTCCGTTCCGGGCGGTCGCCTTTCCGGCAAGGCCACCACGCGCCTGCCGGATCGGGTGTTCGAATACCCGGATGCCAGAAAGCGCCTGCTGGAACTGTTTCGGACCCGGAGCCTGGAGGGTTTCGGTTGTGAAGACATGCGTGCCGGGATCGGGGCCGCCGGGGCGCTGGCCTATTATGTTCAGGAAACCCAGAAGCAGGAAATCAGGCACTTAAACGGCCTGGAAACCTATTCATTCGAAAGTTTCATGCTCATCGACGATGTCGGATGTCGGAACCTGGAATTGTTGAAAAATCTGAGAACCGGCGGACGCCGGGGCACGCTTCTCGATATCATCGACGGCACGATTACGGCCATGGGGGCACGGCTGCTTAAAAACTGGCTCCGGTATCCGCTCGTCGACCGGCAACTTATCCGGGAGCGACTGGATGCGGTTGAAGAGATCAAGCGGCAGACATCTCTTCGGGAAGGGATCCGTTCGCAGCTGAAGCCGGTTTCAGACATCGAACGCCTGGGCGGAAAAATCGCTCTGGGCCATGCCACAGCCAGGGATCTTGTGGCACTCAAGAACACCCTTTTTAAAATTCCCGAGATCGTTGCGATACTGGGGCGCTTTACGTCGGACCTTCTGCGATGGGATGAGGACATATCCGCGCCGTTGGCGGATATCGCGGATCGGATCGCTTCCGCCATTGTGGATGATCCGCCGCCCACCGTCAACGAAGGCGGCATGATCCGCCACGGATACGATAAGGTACTGGATGAACTGATTGAGATATCCAGAGACGGGAAAAAATATCTTGCCGAGCTGGAAGCCCGTGAAAAGGAACGGACCGGCATTCATACCCTCAAAGTTCGTTACAACAAGGTTTTTGGTTATTATATCGAAGTATCCCGCGCTCAGATCCCGTCGGTTCCGGCTCATTACGTGAGAAAACAGACACTGGTCAATGCCGAGCGCTATATTACCGAAGAGCTCAAACAGTTCGAAGAGAAGGTCCTGGGTGCCGAGGAACAGCGCGGTGTCCTGGAATACGATCTATTCTGCAGGATACGCGACGCGGTCGTAGAAAAGAGCGAGCTGATTCTGGCCTGTGCCAGGTTTATCGCCAGACTCGACTGCCTGGCGGGCCTTGCTGAAATCGCGGACCAGAACGGTTATTTTCGGCCCGTCATCAGCGACAACAGAACCATCCGTATTGAAGACGGCAGGCACCCGGTGGTGGAAAAACTGATCGCCGGTGAGCGTTTCGTACCCAACACCGTTCGCATGGATCATGCGGATCAGCAGATTCTGATCATCACCGGCCCGAACATGGCCGGCAAATCCACTGTTTTACGGCAGGTGGCCCTCATCGTCCTGATGGCCCAGATGGGATCGTTTGTTCCGGCCAAATATGCCGAGATCCCCGTCACCGATCGGATTTTTACCCGGGTAGGGGCTTTAGACAACCTGTCCCAGGGTCAGAGTACCTTCATGGTGGAAATGGAAGAGGCCGCCAATATCATCAATAACGCCACATCCGACAGCCTGGTGATCATGGATGAAATCGGCCGGGGAACCAGCACCTATGACGGGCTCAGCATTGCCTGGGCCGTGGCCGAATATCTTCACGATTTAGGCGGAACAGGCGTCAAAACCCTGTTTGCGACCCATTACCACGAACTCATCGATCTGGCAAAAATCAAAAAGAAAGTTAAAAATTACAATATTGCGGTCAAGGAATGGAATGATGAAATCATCTTCCTGCATCAGCTGGTTCCGGGCGGCACCAACCGGAGTTACGGGATACAGGTGGCCCGACTGGCCGGCATCCCTGACAAGGTCATCCGGCGGGCCCGAAAAGTACTGGCCAATGTGGAAAACACCGGACATGTGCTTGGGCGCAGGTCTGATGGGGATATGGATAAACCGAAGGCGGCTGGTGCGCCCGTTCAGCTTATGCTTTTCAAGTCGTCTGAACAGATCGTCATGGAAAGACTCAACGAGATGGATATTGCCACGATAACGCCCCTTGAAGCCCTCAACATGCTGAGCCGGCTCAAGGAAAAGGCGGCCGGGGTGTCGGCCCGCGGAACCGTATGATAGGGTTTATTTGTAGAAGCGCTATGCAGAAAAGAAAAGTTCCTGTTCCCCTATTGCTGATGTGCTGCCTGGCGGCATTCTTCTGGTCGTGCGTGTCTATCGGGGCCACGCCCAGGGATCTTTTTTTCCAAGCGGAGAACTGTTACAAAGCCCTTCGCAACCAGCCGGAAAAAATGGAATACCGTAGCCACTGGCTGGACTGTATCGAAAAATTCGAGGCGGCTTTTCGCCAGTCGCCCGCTGGGCCGTGGGCTCCGGCGGCCCTTTTCATGACCGGCGTGCTTTATGAGGAACTCTACCGGCACTCATATGTTTTAGCCGACCGGGAGAAGGCCCGGGCCGTTTTCGAACGGGTCATCCGCGATTATCCCAAAAGCGCCTACAAGGCCCGGTCCGCCGAGGCGATCCGGAATTTCAGCGCTGTTGCCGCCAAGCCAGCCGGCAAGACCTGCACCAGCGATGCCCGTAAAATCTATGTTGAAGCCGAAGCCTGCTATGAAAAGCTTAGCGCTAACCCGAAGCAGAAAAAATTCCGCAGCACCTGGGAGGCATGCATCGAAAAGTTTGAGAAGGCGTATCGCCTTGATCCGTCGGGGTCTCTGGCTGCCGCGGCCCTCTATATGACCGGCAGCCTCTATGAAGAGCTGCATGCGTATTCATTTAATGCCGCCGACCGGAAAAAAGCCCGTGAAATATATCAACAGGTTGTGGATCGCTATCCGGAAAGCGAATACAGCCGAAAGGCCCAGGCCGGCCTTGGGATGCCTCCGGATGACGAGCCCGCCTCCATTGAGGGCGCTATATCCGCTGCAACCGGCCGGCAGGAAGCGTCTCCCCCGATATCCGACCTGAAAACGGAAGCGGCGTTTGCCACTGTTACCGGCATCCGATTCTGGTCGAACCCGGAATATACCCGCGTGGTGATCGACGCGGACCGGGAAACCACATTTCTGAACAATCTTTTGAAAAGGGATCCATCCATCAACCTGGAGCATCAGCGGCTCTATGTGGATCTGGAAAACAGCCGTCTGGGTGATGTCGAAAAAATGATTCCCATTCATGACAGCCTTCTGGAGCTGGCCCGGGCGGGACAATATACGCCCGATACGGTCCGGGTTGTGGTGGATATCAATTCCTTTGAGAGTTACAATGTTTTTTCCCTTCAGAATCCGTTTCGCATCATTATTGATGTGCGGGGAAAATCCGCGGAAAAACATCTGCCGCCCGCGGCATCCGCACCCGGCGCCGGCCCCGGAACTGCGTCCATCGTTCGCCAGCTGGCCCTGGGCGTCGGGCGGATAGTCATCGACCCGGGGCATGGCGGCAAGGATTACGGCGCTCCGGGGGTTATCAAGGGCGTCCATGAAAAGCATGTCAATCTGGAGATTGCTAAACGTCTCGCGGAAAAAATACGGCGGGAACTTAATTGCGAAGTCATCCTGACCCGGGATACGGATAGATACCTCACCCTTGAGGAACGCACGGCTATCGCCAATACCGAGAGAGCTGACCTGTTTATTTCCATTCATGCCAACGCGTCGCGCAACCACCTGGTTTCCGGCATTGAAACCTATTTTCTTAACCTAACAACTGATGAGGAATCCATTGCCGTGGCGGCCCGGGAAAACGCGACATCGGAAAAGAATATCAGTGAACTGCAATCCATCCTAAATGACCTATTGCAAAACGCCAAGATCAATGAATCCAGCCGTCTCGCCACGTATGTCCAGAAAACCATGATCGCCGATCTGACCAAAAAGTTTGACCGCATCAACGACAAGGGCGTAAAACAGGCCCCGTTTTATGTGCTCATCGGTGCCCAGATGCCGTCGATTCTCATCGAGACCGCTTTTATCAGCAACAAAGTGGAATGCGCCCGGCTCACCGATCTGAAATATCAGGAAACACTTTGCAGGGGCATTTTGGAGGGGATTCGTCACTATATCAAGGAAACCAGGCCAACGGCATATTTCGGGCCGTCTGAACCGAAAGGACCGGACAGCTGAAGCTGAAAAAGCGCAATCCCGTCCACAAAAAGACTTCCTTGAAGTTTTTGTCTGTAAAAACGCCGAAAAGCAGGGTAGGCAGCTTTTTACGGGATCACCCACAGCGTAAGGAGGAAGAAATGATGAATAATCCGGAAAAAACGGAAATGACCGCTATAAAGGCCTTGTCGGTGCTTGACGGGCGATACCGGAAATACACCCTTGACCTGAACGATATTTTTTCCGAATCCGGCTTGATCCGGCACCGGGTTTTCGTGGAAATCCAATGGCTGAAGTTTCTTTTTCAGGAGCTGCAACTTGAATCCGTCAGTTCCGATGATATCGGAAAAATGGACGCCATCGCGGCCGCATTTGACGATGGTGCGGCTCTGCGGATCAAGGCGATTGAAAAAGAAACGAATCATGATGTCAAGGCGGTGGAGTATTATATAAAGCAGCGGCTCTCCGACGTGGGACTGGACGGCATAAAGGAATGGGTCCATTTCGCCTGTACGTCCGAAGACATCAACAATACCGCTTACGCATTGATGCTGAAAAAGGGGATAGACGTCGCACAGGTCCATCTGGCATCCGTGATATCCAAAGTTGAATCACTGGCTGCAGCGCATAAAAGTATTGCCATGATTTCCCGGACCCATGGGCAGCCGGCAACACCTACGACGATGGGCAAGGAATTTGTTAATTTCGCATGGCGGCTGGGCAGGGAAAAAGAACGGATCAGCGCTCTGCCGATGGAGGCGAAAATGAACGGGGCCAGCGGTAATTTCAATGCCCACTGGCTCGCATTTCCGCATATCGACTGGATACCGGCCAGCCAGCGTTTTGTGTCCGAATATCTTGGACTGACGCCTATCATGTATACCACCCAGATCAATCCCTATAACTATATATCGGAGATGCTTCACGTTCTCATCCGGGTCGCCGCCGTCATCATCGACCTTGACAGGGACATGTGGGGCTATATTTCCCTTGGATATTTCAGGCAGAAAACCCGGCCCGGGGAAGTCGGATCTTCCACCATGCCGCATAAGGTCAATCCTATTGATTTTGAAAACAGCGAGGGGAACATGGGGCTTGCCATCGCCATGATGGAACATTTGTCGGTAAAGTTGTTGATTTCCCGTTTTCAAAGGGATCTGACCGATAGTACGGTGTTGCGGAACATCGGGGCTGTGCTCGGTTATCTACTGATCGGGCTTCAAAGCGCTCTAAAAGGACTGGATAGACTCTTCCTGGATCAGGATGCCATACGCAGGGATATGGAGGATAATCCAGACCTGGTCGCGGAAGCGATACAGACGATCATGCGGGTCTATAAGGAGGAAAATCCCTACGAGAAACTCAAGGCTTTGACCAGGGGCCGGAAATCAACGGCCGGAGAAATCGCGGGCCTGATCGATTCCCTTGAAAAGGTTCCTCAGGATGTCCGGGCGAAAATGAAGCGGTTGACGGCTGACCGGTATACCGGTCTTGCGGAAAGACTGGTGGATCTCTATTTTCAAAAGACGTAAAAGAGCACCTCCGCCCGCGGACCGTGGGTTTGCGAACCCGTAACCGGCCGGATGATTCGGATTCATATTATTGCTTGAAAAGCGATGGATAAAAAGTTAATAGATATATTTAAGTCCGTGGTTGGGGCCGGCGTGCGTATCTGGAGGGTTTTCCGCGGGCGGGGACATAGGATGTCAATAAATAATAGACATATGAGTTTTTTTATTTGATTATGGAACCTAAATGGGCTAAATGTAAATAATGTTTATCAGGCGAAACGGAATTCCCTTTTCAGGCGCCGCAGTGCGGGGTCGGCAAACAAGAGGCGGGATCAACGGATATTTGAAGGGGTGAATGTAAATGGACTTTACCATTGAATTTGACAAGCAGCAGATAGAAGCCATCGAGAATGTCCTTCAGGAAGAGCTCATTGACCTGGGTGTTCAAAGCGTCATCCTGATGGATCTGGCAGGCAACGTCATCGTCAACCTGGAAAGGGGCGATGCCAGTCATGACGTTTATTCTCTGGCCGCTCTGGCCGCCGGCAATTACGGCGCCGTCAGCGCAATGGCTAATATCATCGGTGAACAGGAGTTCTCCCTGTTGTTTCACAAGGGGGAGGAAGAAAGCATTCATTTCAGCAAAGTCGTTGAGGATTTGCTGTTGCTCACCATTTTCAACAAGAATGTCTCTTTGGGCTTTCTCCGCTTGAAGGTGGCCGAAGCCATCAAGCGGATTCAAACTCTGATTTGAACATTTTTTGATGATGACCGTTGATGCTTGAAGATGATATGCTGATTAGGACATGCAGAGCGAGACGTTTGTTGCCGGTGATTGGAATTCAATCGGCATGCTTTTAAACTTCAGGACTGGAGGAAGATGATTTGGCATTAATAAATCCGAAAAAGAAGGAGGTCCAGGTCAAGATCGTCTATTATGGTCCGGGTCGGGGGGGAAAGACAACGAATCTCGAATATATTAACAAGAAATTTAAAAAACGCATCCAGAGTGAAATGGTGACGGTCAAGACCTATGGCGACCGGACCCTCTTTTTCGATTTTTTACCCTTTGACATCGGCGAAATCAAGGGCCACAGCATCAAGGTCCAGCTTTATACGGTACCTGGCCAGGTCAAATATAATGCAACGCGGAGACTGGTTCTGCGGGGCGTGGACGGCCTGGTGTTCGTTGCGGACTCGATGGATTTAAGAAGGGAAATGAACATTCGTTCCCTTCAGAACCTCAAGGAGAACCTGGAGACCTTCAACAAGAATATTTTCAATATCCCCCTGGTTCTGCAGTATAACAAGCGGGACCTTGCCGAAGAGGGGATTCCCATTCTTTCTACAGAAATCATGGAAAAGGATCTGAACAGCCGCCTGAATGCGCCGTATTTTCCGGCCAGCGCGGTAAAAGGCGACAACATCGCCGCCACAATGAAGAAAATCATCGCGTTAACCGTTAGTTCCTTGCGGAAGAAACTGGAATAGCCGGAATAGGAGGATTGAGCCTTGACGACCAAAGATGATGACGGGGGATTCGGAAGTGAAGTTTCCAGTCGATTGGATGACTTGTTCGGGGATGGCGCGCCGGATGATGCCTCCCAAAAATCGACCGGTTCGCCCAAAGCAAAACCGGTCGCCGCAGGAGAAGCGCGGGAGATGAGAAAAGAGGTGCGCGCCGCCGACACGGCTCATGGAAAGGAATCGCCCATCAAGAATCTGCAGGCCCTTGTATTTTCCATCGACTGGGAAATCACCGATGAGACCATGGTCGCGTTTCTTGGAGAAGTCAGCCGTCTTCAGCAGACATTCAAGAATGATCAGGTGCTCCTGCTCTTCCTGAAACTCCATGAATCCATCGGTAAATACATCAAGGCCCGAAAGGCCAAAGCCCACCCGGACGCCATCAAATTCGTCGCCTCGGTTTACAAGCATTTTGAAAAAGTTTTGTGCACGCCGAGGATGCCCGAGAGCCAGAAAAAGAAACTGCTCTCTTCGCAAGTCAATAAATTCAAGGAATTCAAGCAGCGGGTCTTGTTGCGGGAAGAGGCCATGTCGCCACCTGAAAAGGCCGTGTATGAAACTGCCGTTAAACCTGCCCCGGCGCCCCGCATGGCGGAAAAAGCGGCCCCGGGGAGAGAGCTTTCCCTTGAATCCAGGCAGGCCATTGACTATATTCTTGAAGAGCTGAAAAAAACCATCAAGGCGGAATTTCATACCATGCGCCAAATCATAAAGAACCTGGGAGCATGATTCCCCGTATTGTCTGAAAAATCCCGGCTCCCTTGACAGAGTGCGTGGTTTTCTGGGCTCTTCCGGTTGAGGGTCGGACATATGATGAGAAATCGAGTTTCTGTATTCGGAGGTTTGTTTGATGGATCTTTCAGCGGCTGATATCTCCAAACTGGTTTTAAAACGCACTGTTCGCGCGGATCTGGGTGAAGTTTCATTAGACAGCGAGATGCTCCAGGTGCTCATGGAACTTGATGGAGCCAAGAATCTGGGGCAGGTTTCCAGAACTTTGAATATGAGCATGAAACAGTTGCGATTCGTATTGAACAAACTCGTAAAGCTCAATCTTTGCGAAACCGCAAGAGATGCGATTCCCAAACTTGACAGGGATTTTTTCAATTACCTATCCGCGGAGTTGTCTCGGGCCATGGGGCCGATTGCCGACGTCGTGATCGAAGACGAGATCAGTGACATGGGGGAGGACCCTGCGAGATTTCCGGCCCACCGCGCCGCCGAACTGGTGGATATGCTGGCCCGCCAGATCCTCCGGGAAGAACGGAAAGTTGCGTTTCAACAGTCCATGGTCAAGAAACTCAGGGAGATCAAAACCTGAAAAAGAGTCTTAAAGGATTTCAATACAGGGATTTACAGGAGATAGAGATCAGGGTGGCAACGTCAACAGCGCCAACTTTATTTTAAGGAGGGAAAGTCATGACGGTGATTTGTGAGGAATGTGGCAAGGTATATCATGTCGATCCTGACAAGCTTGTGCGTTACAAGGGAAAAAGTGTAAGGGTAAGATGCGGGGAGTGCGGTCATGTGACCCAGATGTCGCGGTTGATGGAAGCCGCCGAAGAGCCCGTATATGATTTCGAAGAAGCTGCTGCCCCAAGCAAGCCGTCAGATGAACCCCAGCCGCGCGTTAGGCCGGAAGAACCGGCTTCCCGGCCGGACATCGCCTACCGGACGGCCGGCACCGAAGGCCGTGGGGGCTGGCTCGGTTTGCGTGGCAAGATGGTGATCCTCTTTCTGGTGATCCCGATTCTGCTGCTGGCCGTATCCGGATATCTCTCCCAGCAACTGCTGCGCCAGATGGCCACGGATATCACCGTTCAAAGTACTGAACTGGTGCTGCAGGAAGGTAAGGAAAAACTTCTGCAGAAGTCCCGGGATGTGGCCAAGCAGTGCGAGATTTACCTGCGGAACCATCCCACCCTCGAAAGGGAAGATTTTTTCTACGATCCGGAACTTTCCATGCTCGCTGTTCAGGTGGTCGGAGAAACCGGTTATACCTGCCTGATTCAGCAGCCGGAACCGGAAAGGGGGCAGAACTGGACCATCTGGGCGCATCCCAACCCGAATATCATCGGCATTGATGATATTGACATGATCCGAAAGGCTCTGGGACCGCATTTTGAGGAATTTTTCAAGCTTCTTTCCAGTTCCCAGGGGATGAAGGAAGCTATGGGTAACTATATGTGGAAAGACCCGGATGGCAAGATCAGGGAAAAATACATGGCCATTGCGCCCATCAATTTGGAAGGGCAGCCGTTTCTGCTCATGAGCACCTCCTATATTGATGAATTCACGGCAAAGACAGCGGCACTTAAGAACTACGCCCAGACTAAAACCGATGAAATCCGCAATATCAACGTGGGCGTTCTGCTTATCGTCATCATTATCATCGGTCTGTGCATTCTGATCTACGGGTATCGGCTTACGAGCAGCATCCAGTACCTGACCGAGGCAGCCGACCGGATCAGCGTCGGCGATCTGGAAGCGGAAATCGAAATCAAGTCAAAGGATGAGATCGGCAACCTGGCCGACGCCATTTCACGAATGCAGGACAGCCTGAGATTTTCCATCGAACGATTGCGACGGAGACGATAGGTTTTATCAGGTGTGAAAAACAGCAATGCGCTGGGATCCGGCGCATTGCTGTTTTTAAACGCATCGGGCTGATGCCCGGTGTTGGACGACAAGCGGGGTAAGATACGGAAATGATTATCATCCCAAGGGAAGAACCTGTTGTTCAGAATCTTAACAGCTATTTCCTTAAAGTTGAAAGTATGGTGGAGCACTACCAGGGTGAAATCGGCACGGGAGGCATCTATTTCAAGTCGCCCGTCTCGGAAGCGGCGATTTTTTTTGATGAAGACAACCTCTTAAACAGTCATTATCTGGACAAGAAAGAGCGACTGGCTGGCGCGGCGGCCCTGGCAAAGATCATTGCCGCATCCTCTGTCAATAATTTTAATGTTTCCGTTTATCATATCAAGCCCGAACGCGTTTATTTCTGGGCCAACCTTGTTGCCGCGGAGCCCCTGTACGGCGATCTCAGTTCCGAGTTTACGGATCTCGCGGCCCTGATCAAAAAACTGGAAGGCGAAAAACTGACCGGCTATATCGACGTTCAATTGAATCAGGGTGCCGGCAGCGGTCTTGTTTTCTTTTTCAACGGGGAGGTGATCGGCGGGTCATCCGCCAAAGGGGAGGGGCATCTGGATCGGTCATCGGCCTATCGGGATGATATGATCAGCCGGTCCCGACAATTCGGCGGAACATTCAACGTCAGCCGGATTCAACTCAACAATATTTCAACGATACAGGTTCCGGTGCAAGAACCGGAATCTCCGGCGACAAAAGCACATGTTACGGTGGTGAAAACGCCGACTCCAAAACCTGAAAAACCGTCACCCAGGCCGTCGGCACCCCGGGCCCCGGCGCTGCGAACCGTTGCGCAGACGCCCGCGGTCGATTCGAAACGGCTCATGGAAATGCCGCAAATGCTTTTGTCTCTGCTGGAGCGTGCGATTCAATCAAACCGTAAACTCAAGGTCGATTTTGAAACCTTATTAAACAAAAAATTTGTTGAAAAAGCCGACAAATATGAGTTTCTGGACCCGTTTGCCGGCGAGTTTCGATATGCAAACGGCCAGATCACCTTTTCCGGTAAAGCCGGCCAGGAGGAACTCGTAAAGGCGATTGTCGAATGCGTCAAGGAAATCGTGGTCAGCCTCGGCATCATCGGGATTTTTGGAAAATATCTCGAATCCTGGCGAAAAGGTTTTTCCAACGAGATCATGGATTTTGACATTGAAATCTGACGGGTGAGTCAATGGTTTGCAACGAGGTTGCATCATCTGTCTCCTGATACGGAAACAGATCGATAAACCCGCTCGGACACTGAAACTGTTAAGGGATAAAATGAAACCGAAGGTTTTGATCGTAGATGATGATCTGGCGCTGTTGCGGCTGATGCAGGTCGAACTGGAAAATTATTCGGATGCGTTTTCCGTGCTGACCGCCAATGATGCCAATGAAGCCTTGGAGATATTGGAAAAAGAGCATGTCGCGTTCGTGGTGTCTGATTTGCGGATGCCGGGTATGGACGGGTACGACCTGCTGTCCCAGATACTGAAAACCTATCCGGATATTCCGGTTTACATCATCACCGCTTTTGACAAACCCAAGACCCGTGACGTTGTGGTGAAAAGCGGTGCGACCGGATATCTGAGAAAACCGTTTTCAGCCGAAGAACTGGTGGAAACCATCACGCATTCATTGCGCAAGCGGTCCGAAGGCGGCAGCCTTCACAATGTGTCCCTTGAAACTTTCCTGCAACTCATCGAGATGGAGCAAAAAACCTGCACCCTGCACATTATCGACAAAAAAGGGAAAAACCAGGGGGCGCTCTTTTTCCGGCAGGGGAATCTGTTTAATGCCCGCGTGGGCAGCCGGCATGGAAAACCGGCGGCTTACGATATCCTGTCCTGGTCCAATGTTTCCCTTTCCATCGAGCACGACTGCGTGTTCCAGGAGAAAAAGATCGATGGCGATCTCCAGGCCATCCTGCTGGATGCCATGCGATCCAAGGATGAGCTGCGGGAAAGCGAAATGGCCGCTTTTGATTCGGAATCCGGTGATCGGGAGCTGATTCTGGATACCCCTGTCGTCGGTGCCGCGGAAGACACAGGGAAAACAGCGGCGGATTCGCAGCCGGAAATCCAGAAAAATAAGCCGAAGCTTTCTGATCGTACAAAGGTTAAGGTTTCCCGGCCAGAGGCTGTCGAACCGCCGGATTTTTCAGCAATGCCCCCGGTTGAGGCGGTCCGCAAGCGGATTGAGATGGAAATCGGCAATCGCAACGGGGTCAACGACGTATATATTGATTCCACATGGGAGCCGCTGATCGATCAGGCATCGGCCGCTGGCGATGTTTTTGACTTCGGCAGGCTCAATGTCTTATATATCAACAGGGGGCCAAACGAGCATTTTATCGTGGTGCCCGGCCGGGAAATCGCCGTTGTCTCAATTTCCGCGGAATCTCCGAGGGATCGGATTGTCGGCATATTCACATGATGCCGGGTGATTGACGGACAGGATATTATTGAGAAAACAAAGCGGCGTTTTACTGCGAAACCTTCATTTTTATTCGGATCGGATTGCATGAAAGATATATTTAAGGATGTTCTGGGGATCGAGGGGGTTTACGGAGTGATTGTCCTTTCCGGGGAGGGGATCGTGCTGCTGAGTAATTTTTCCGCCGCCCATGTCCATGAAGAAGACAGATTGAACCAGGTCGACTGGCCGTCATTTGTCGCTGAGCTGACGGGTATTTCCGATGCCGAGTTCATTTATGACATGGCACGGTTCTATATTAAAAAAACCGCGCCGGGCTTTCTGATCGTTGTTATGGGAGACCATGCCCCCATATCCATGGTGCGCCTCAATTGCCAGGTTCTTTCCATTGACCGGATGAAGCCCGCGTCCAAACGTATCGGTGAGATTTTACGAACAAAGATTTTCTGATTTTTTACCTCACTTTTTTGTATCAGCGGATGTCCCGCCCGTCTGTTTCATGCCTGTTTTTGATTGAGATTTCAAAAGACATCCGATATGCTGGTAACAGCAAAGCGATCGGATGACGAATCTGTTTTCTTATTATTGGCATCCTGATGGAATTTTGAGAAGTAATTATCGGATGGCATGGAGGCCATATCTATGGAGAGTGCCGCTTCAGCAACGGATCAGTATGATGCCAGGCTGAGAACCGCCGAGGCTTATGAAACGCATGGTTTGTACAATGAAGCACTGGTGCTTTACAATAGCATCATCGCCGACACCCCGGACGCAGATGATGAACTCCACAGGCGGCTGAAAGACAAAATCGCCAAACTGAGCCGTGAAATCGATGATGAAGAAGACCAGGCGCTTCCCAGAGATCTCTCTCCCGGGGAAGTCTCGCATATCAAGACCGGGCTTTCCATCGGTGAAAGCGCGCCTGAAGTATTTGACAGCGCCACCGCGTTTAAGGAACTCGGCCTCTATAAGGAAGCGGTCTTGGAATACCTCAAGCTGCTCGAAGCGGATTATCCCATCGACGATTTTGTCTCCGATCTGATCGACTGCATGATCACCATTCATCCTCTTGCGCAGGTGGTCGCGGAAGCTGATAAAATCATCAAAGATTATCAGCTTGATGAAAAAAAGGCCGCCACCATCAATTTTATTCTCGGGAATGAACTGGCCCGGCGGGATCACCGGGATATGGCCATCAAGAGCTTTGAGGCCGTGGAAAAACTCGATCCCACCTATCCGAAAATCCGGGAGACCATGGATGCGGTTCAGCCGGACAAGCGATTCGACTCCCGGTATGATTTTCTACTGAAAAACAATATCGTCACCCATGATCAGCTCCAGAAAGCTCTGACGGTATCCAAACAGATGCGAAAAAGCGTCGAAACCATCCTCATGGAACAGTTCAAGATCACCAAGGAAAACATCGGCAAGTCCCTGTCGGCCTATTATAACTGTCCGTTTAAGATATTCGATCCTGCCATGGAAGTCCCGTATGAGCTCATCAGCAGTTTAAAGAAACCCTTTCTGCTCCAGGATATATGGGTCCCGCTTCACTGGGATATCGATCATATCGAAATCCTGATGGATGATCCCAGGGACCTGCGGAAACTCGATCATGCCAAGGCATTGTTTAATACCGGCAAATTCATTTTTTCCGTGGGCATCAAGGAAGACATCGAAGCCATCATCAACCATTTTTTTGCCGAGAAAAAGAGCCAGAAGATGGCTCAAAAGGCGATTCCCACGGACCAGGAATTCGAGGACATGCCGGAAATCGCCTTTGAAGAAGAGATCGATGACGACGAAGAGGAGGCCACCGAGGTCTACAGCGAGAAGTCAGGGAAGATCGTCCGCCTGGTGGATCAGGTCATCGTCAGCGCCTACCGGAAGAATGCTTCCGATATCCATATCGAACCCTCGCCGGCCGTCAAACGGACCAAAATCCGGTTCCGGATCGACGGCGTGTGCCAGGATTATCTGGAAGTGCCCAATTCCTTGTCCAATGCGATCATCTCCCGCATCAAGATCCTGTCGAATCTTGATATTTCCGAGCGCCGCATGCCCCAGGACGGAAAAATCAAGTTTAAGCGCAGAGGAATTCCCCCCTTCGAGCTTCGGGTCGCCACGCTGCCCACCGCGGACGGACAGGAGGATGCGGTCATGCGGCTTCTGGCATCTTCCGGCGCCATGAAAATCGAGGACCTTTCCCTGACGGACCGGAACCTGTCGGGCCTGAAAAAAGCCATTGCAAAACCGTACGGGATCGTTCTGGTGGTCGGTCCCACGGGTTCGGGTAAAACCACCACCCTTCATTCGGCCCTCTACCATATCAACACGCCCGAGCGAAAGATATGGACGGCTGAAGACCCTGTTGAAATCACCCAGCCCGGCCTGCGCCAGGTTGAGATCAAAAACCGGATCGGACTCGATTTTTCCCGGATCATGCGCGCCTTTCTTCGGGCCGACCCGGATGTGATCATGGTCGGTGAAATGCGGGATTTTGAAACCGCTTCCATCGGCATCGAGGCGTCTCTCACTGGCCATCTGGTTTTTTCCACCCTGCACACCAACAGTGCACCGGAAACCGTCACCCGTCTGCTGGACATGGGCTTGAATGCCCTTAATTTTTCCGATGCTTTTCTGGCGGTCCTGGCCCAGCGCCTGATCCGGCGGTTGTGCAAGAACTGTAAGAAAGCCTATCATCCCGACAGCGAGGAATTCAACGATATTGTCGCGGATTATGGGCCGGCTGATTTTGAAAAGACCGGCATCCAGTATTCGGACGATCTCACTCTTTATTCCCCGGGGGGTTGCGATATGTGCAACAACGGATACAAGGGCCGGATGGGCATTCATGAACTCATGGAAGGATCCAGGGAAATCAAGCGCATGATCAAAAAACAGGCCAGCGCTGAAGAACTCTTTATCCAGGCCAAAAAAGAGGGGATGACCACCCTGATGCAGGACGGTATTTTGAAAGTTTTCAATGGATTAAGTGATATGGCCGAAGTCAGGCGTGTGTGCATTGCGTGATCGGCCGCCGTCGTTTTTTTGCGTTCGGATTTCAATTGTCAAAGAGCATGGGCATGACACACAAACCGACCCGCCCCCATGAGCCGCCATGCCGATTTCGTGAATTTTTCAAGCGCTTTTTTCGAAAAAAAACGCATCTGGGCCGCCGCCCGATTTATGAGCGAAGCTTCAACCGGTTCCATATGGAATTTCAACTCACGGTGGACCTTGTGAATCAAAACGGCGAATCCGTTCAGGACAGGGCCGAACTGCGGGATCTTTCCGGGTCCGGGGCGTTTTTTGTTTCAGCCGTTCCCCACCAGTATCATGAGGGGCAGCCGATTTTTCTGACCATTTATCTGGCCGGTACAGATGATGTCCGGGCGCGTGTCCGGGTGGAAGGATCCGTCGTACGCATACAGTCGCAGCCCCGCCTTTCAACGTCTCGTGGGCCGGACGGCGCAAGCGGTATCGCCGTCCAGTTCAACGAAACCTTCGCGTTTGAACGCATGAGAGCAAAGCCTGTCGGTGATCAGATATGAAATTCAGATATCGACGGGATTACAAAACCATCGGCGGCAAGATGCTGGTCGCCCTGCTGATGATGGCGATCATACCCTATATTTTACTGGCGTATCTGTTTGTTTCCAAAGAAATCACCCTGACCCAGACCGCTGTCATGTTTTTGCCGCTGCTCCTGTTTTCGATGTTGGTCGGTTATTCCCTGATCCGTCGCTCCGCGGACAACGTGTTTCATCTGAGCCGGGAAACCGAAATGCTGGAGTCGGGGAGAAAAAATGGTCCGATTCAGATTTATGCCGACAGGGAAGTCAATGAGATCGCCTCTCGTTTCAATACATTGATGAACAAGCTTGAGAAAATGAACCGCAAGAACCAGGAGCAGGCCATGCAGTTGATGGTCTATTCCAGGGATCTGGCCCTGTCGTATCAGAAGACCAAACAGGAGGAGGAGCTTCGCAACCACTTGAGTCGGTATCTGGGGAGTCACCTGGTGGAAAAGTTGGTCAGCACCAGAGACGGCGCCCTGGCGGAAACCGAAAGAAGGGAGGTGACGGTCCTTTTTGCCGATATCCGATCATTTACCGCCCTTGCCGAGCGCATGACCGCTGATGCGGTGGTGGTGCTGCTGAACCAGTTTTTCAGCATCATGGTGGATATGGTATTTAAAAATAATGGATTGCTCGACAAGTTTGTCGGAGATCAACTCATCGCCGTGTTCGGCCTGGTGGATGCCACCGGCAACCCGGCGGATAACGCCATCCGCACGGCTATTGAAATGCAGACGGCCACGGAAGAGATGATGAGGCAACGCAGGGATGCCGGTCTCGAGATTTTTGAAATCGGTATCGGCATCGACACCGGTCAGGCCATTATCGGCAATATCGGTTCCTCCAACCGGATGGATTACACCGTCATCGGGAATTGCGTGAACGTGGCGGCCAGACTCGAGCGGATGGCCAAGGGCGGTGAAATCATCATCGGTGAAAAAACATATCTCAGTCACACGGATATTTTCAACATCGAAAGCCGGGGCGAAATTTACGTTAAAAATAAAATGGAACCGGTGGTCTGCTACAACATCCTGCGATAAGGACATGAC
>CAYZXZ010000026.1:0-10729 GCA_964481615.1 uncultured Desulfobacteraceae bacterium
GGTTCAACGGTCGCCTTCCATGACGTCGGGGTTTCCTTAAACGGACAGACCATCGGCGATATCCAGTGGATGGGCGAAGCATCCCATGCCGCGCTGCTGACTTTTCCGCAATCCCGGCTCCGGAACCGGGGCAATGAATTGAAACTGGACTACCGGGGGCCGGTCAACGGCGTCATCTATGTCAACCGTTTTGAACTGGGCTTTCAGCGGCGCCTGGAAGCCGCGGAGGACAGGCTCTCTTTTACGTTGTCTTCCGTCGGGCCGGAAGATGTTTCCATAGCCGGTTTCAGCAGAAACGATATCCGGATTTACGACATCACCGATCCGGCAAAACCCGGTCGGGTCGATGGGGCGGACATCCGGGCTGATGCCGGCAGATTTCGCGCGGTATTTCAACATCCGGGCGGGGAAAAGATTTGGACTGCCGTTACCGTCGGCCGGCTTCCGGCCCCTGACCGCATTACGGCCCGACCGTGGTCGGGTCTTAAAAACACGGAAAACGGCGCGGATTATATCCTCATCACCGCTGCGGATCTGGCGCCGGCCCTGGAACGGCTCATAGAGTTGCGCCGCCGTCAGGGATTGCGGGGGGTTATGGTCGATATCGAGGAGATCTACGACCTTTTTTCCTTCGGCCGGTTCGATCCCGAAGCCATCCAGGATTTTCTGGCGTACGCCTGGCATCACTGGCGGCCGCCGGCTCCGCAATTCGTTCTCCTGGCCGGGGACGCAAACCTGGATTACCGGAATTACTACGGCACCGCCAAAAAGAACATCGTGCCCGGTCTTCTGGAAAACGCCCCCGAGCTCGGCCTGGTCCCGTCGGACAACGGGTATGCCTGCGTGTCGGGCAATGCGCCCCTGCCCGACATGTATATCGGCCGTATCCCCGGCAATACAACGGAAACCATGTCCAATATCGTCAATAAGCTGATCCTTTATGAATCCAATAAACATAAGAATTCAAACCGGGTGCTGCTTGTGGCCGATGACGACGAAAGGGCCTTTGAGGAGTTAAGCGATCAACTGGCGACCTATCTGGCCCCGGCCTTTTCACCGGAGCGGATCTACGCCCGGCTCTATCCGGATATAGCTGACGCCACCGCAGAGATTGTCACGGCGGCCAACTCCGGCATGCTTCTGACCAGTTTCGTGGGTCACGGCGATGTCACTCGCTGGGGTGTGGAACCTGACGGCGGCGGGGATTTTATTTTCATTCCAAGAAAACTCTCTTCCCTGGCCAACGGCAAAAGCCTGACCGCTGTGATGGCCCTTAATTGCCTCAACGGGTATTTTTCCCAGCCGTTTCATTATTGTCTGGCCGAAGAATGGGTCAAGGCGGCCAACCGGGGGGCAGTGGCCTGTTTTGCGCCGGCGGGCCTGTCGCATCAGTGGGAACATGAATTTTTAAGCCATCTGATTTTTGAAAAAATCTTTTTAAACGGCCAAAACCGGCTGGGCGCCGTCACCATTGGAGCAAAAATCGATGCCTATTATTCCGGCGTATCCGAAAACGTGCTGACATCCTTCAACCTGATCGGAGATCCCGCCACCCGGCTGGCCGTTCACCGGAAAGCCGCGGACCTGGTGCACATTCACACCATCACTGCTACGGCCTCGGCCAACGGGACGATTTTTCCCGTTGGCGACGTGATGGTTTTTCCCGCCGACAGTCAGACCTTTTCGATGTCCCCGGCCGCCGGGTACCGCATCAAATCGGTCACGGTCGACGGCAAAACCGTGGCCCCCGCCGCTGCATACACGTTTTCGGAAATCAAATCCGACCACGCCATAGGAGTCGTGTTTGAAATCCAGGGCCCATCCGACGGCGGCGGTGGCGATGGTGGCAGCGGCGGCAGAGGGAGCGGCGGCGGATGCTTTATCGGCGCCATATCTCCATAATCCCCTGATACGAAGAAGGCCGCAGGGACGGATTTGAAATCTTCCCCCCCATAAAAGCCATCAGCCGCTTACAGGAGTTCGCCGATGTTCGTTCCTGCCGGCTATGAAATCGTCAGACAACAGGTTCTCTGGAACGGATGCCGGAAACTGTCCGTGCGCCGGGTCGAATCCGGGGAAAACGCTATCGCCTTTTTTTTTCCGGTGGACCCCCCGCATGCAGGAGACCAGGAAAAATTATATCAATATTTCCTTCCGTTAAAAAAAATCGCCTCCCGGCATATCGTTCCCGTCCATGAAGTGGAAAGAATATCCAATCCGCCGGTTTACGGCGTGGCCGTCCTTTCCGAAGACGCCGGCGGCATGCCATTAGGTGACTTTATCCGGGAAAACGCGCTGATTTCCGTTCCTGTTTTTTACGATATCGCCGTGCAACTGGTTTCGGCCGTATCGGATCTGCACAAGCACGGCATCAGTCATCAGGGTCTGACCTCCAGCGGCATCGCCATCGACCCCAAAACCGGGCGGGCGTGGATCCGGGATTTTTCCGACGGCCGGATCCGGATAGAGTCTCCGGATCCGGCCGGACCACCGGAAAAAGATATGCGCCCGGCGTCCCCGGATATCAAATCCGTGCCTTTGCCCCTGATGTATATTTCACCCGAGCAGACCGGCCGGATGAACCGGATGGTCGACTATCGCACGGATTTTTACTCTCTGGGCATCATCTTTCATGAAATCCTTACCGGGTTTCCCCCTTTTTCCGGCAGCAGCGTAAGGGAGCTGATGCATGCGCACATGGCCCGGAATCCGGTATCGGCTGCTGCGGCCCGCACGGAGGTCTGCAACACATTATCGCGCATCCTGATGAAACTACTGTCAAAATCTCCGGATGACCGCTACCAGAGCGCCTTCGGTCTCAAGACCGATCTGATTTTTTGCAGGGAGCAGCTGACGTCCACGGGCCATATCGTGCCTTTTACGCCGGGATTGCGGGATATCCCCGAAGAACTGCGTCTGTCCGACCGGATCTGCGGCAGGGAGATCGAGACGGCCATGCTCATCGATGATTATGAGCGCGTGCGAGCCACAGGGGAAATGGGGATCACCATGATCGCGGGTTATACGGGAATCGGCAAGACCCGGCTGGTTCATGAGCTTCGGCGATACGTCATTGATAAGGGCGGTTATTTCATATCGGGAAAATATGACCAGCTCCAGCAGGATATCCCCTTTTCCGGCCTGATCCAGGCGTTTCAGTCCATGATCCGGCAAATATTGACGGAAGCGCCGGAACAAATCGATGCATGGCGGAAAAAACTGACCTCCGGCCTCGGGCCCAATGCCCGGATACTGGTGGACGTCATCCCGGAACTGGAAATGATCATCGGGGATCAGGGAACGCCGCCGGACCTGGCCCTGGCCGAGACCCAGCACCGGTTTTACCTGGCCTTTGAAAAATTTCTTAAGGTGTTTACCAGGGAAAAAGATCCCCTGACCCTTTTCATCGATGATATGCAGTGGGCCGACACGGCCAGCATTCGCCTGATGGAGGCGTTTTTAGGGACCGATGCCAAAACTCTTCCCGGGGGTGGACGGCGGGACTGCCTGTTTATCGGCGCATATCGCAACAATGAAATCAGAGAGCACCACCCGCTGATGCAGACCATAGACCGGATCCGCCGGAAGAAAATCCCCATCAACACCATCACCCTCAAGCCCATCGGCGCGGAGGATGTGAGCCGTCTCCTGGCCGACACCCTTGGGGAGTCACCGGAAAACGTTGATCTTTTGGCCCGGATTCTTTTTGACAAAACCGGGGGGAATCCTTTTTTTGTCCGCCAATTTCTCCAGTCGCTAAACAAAGAGGGCCTGCTGGCATACGCGCACGCATCCGGTCGCTGGGAGTGGGACTTAGAAACCATAGCGGCGGAGCGGATCACAGACAATGTCGTCGATTTCATGGTGGAAAAAGTCCTCAATCTCACTGACCATTCCCGGCACGTGCTGCGCCTGGCATCCTGCATCGGCAACCGGTTCCCCCTTTTGCTCCTGGCACGGGTCGCCCAAAAGCCCGTCGGCGATATTCTGGCGGATCTGCGGGAACCTCTGGGGCTCGGTATTGTTGTGCCCGAAGTGGACGTGGTCCGCAAGCTGTGGGGACCGATTCCAAATCTGTCCGTAACTCCCGCTCCAGACCATTTTACATTTAGCCGGGCCCAGGCCGAATGGGCCGGCGAGATCCACTTCGAATTTCTTCACGACAAAGTCCGCCAGGCCCTGGTCTCAGATGATGGAAAAGCCCGGCTCCACCTGCGGATCGGCCGGATCATCATGGAGGATACCGACCCCGAGCGGCTCTCCGCCAGAATTTTTCAGATCGTCAATCACCTCAATCAGTGCACAATGCTGCAGGATGATCATAGAGAACGCCTGCGGCTTGCCGAACTCAATCTTATAGCCGGGAAAAAGGCAAAAGACGCCGCTGCATTTGCCCAGGCCGCCGGATACCTGAAAGTCGGGGAATCGCTCCTTTCGGACGCCGATTGGCAGGATTGCTATGGATTGATGTTCGATTTGAAAAAAAGCCGGATGGAGTGTGAATACCTGAGTTTAAATTTCAGCGAGGCCGAGGACCTGTTTATGGTTCTCCTTGAGCGGGCTACGTCCGACACGGACAGGGCCGCGGTCTATAACCAGAAGATGATCATGCTGGCCGCCCTTGCCCGGCACGAGGAAGCCCTGGCGATCGGATTGGCCGGTCTTTCCCTGCTGGGGGTGTCGCTGCCGGGCAGCGCGACCCTTATCGATGTATTAAGCCGTCTGGCGGTACTGAAAATCCGTCTTTTTCGAAAAGATCCGGAAGAGCTGCTCGACCGCCCGATCATCCAGGATCCGCGGATGCTGATGACGCTCAACATGCTGATGAATCTCTCTCTGTCAGCCTATTTCTGCCAGCCGTACATAGCGACATGGCTGGCTCTTAAAATATTCAGGCTGACACTGAAGCACGGCAATTCCAGCGTATCGCCGTTTGCCTATGTCATCTATGGTTCGGCGCTGTGTGCCGTGTTTAAGGATTACCAGACCGGGCATCGTTACGGAAGGATGGCGTTGAGCGCCAATGAAAAATTCGGCGGCCCGGACATGACCGCCAAGCTGATGCTTTATTTCGGCAACGCCATCGATGTCTGGACCCATCCCTTTCGGCAGGTGGTCGGACATATCCGGACAGGGATCAAGTCCGCCCTTGATTATGGCGACATCAATTACGCCGTCTATCATATCCAGTCGCTGATCATGTTTCTGACCATCAGCGGCGAAACCATAGACCGGATCAGCGACGAGAGCGATCGGTATTTCGAATTCGTCGAGCAATCCAAGGATATCGGGGCCCTCAATTATCTGATTTCCATCCGTCAGCTCGTCAAATGCCTAAAGGGGAAAACCGCGCATCCCCTGAGCCTGGATGATGATTTTTTCAGCGAAGAACAACACCTGCGGAAAATGGAAGCCGATGATATCAAGATCATCCTTTTCCGTCACCACTTCATCAAGCTGCGGCTTCTCTATGTTATGGGCGATTATTCCGGGGCGCAGGCCGCCGCAGGCCGCTGCAAAGCCCTTTCCTTCTATCATATGGGTACCGCGCTGGTTCCCGAATATCATTTCTATCACGCCCTGACCCTGGCCGCTCTTCATGACACCGCGCCGGTTCACAAACGCATCCGGATCAGGCGGCAAGTCAATCGGTTTCGATCGGAATTCAAGCGGCTGGCGGCCCAGTGCCCGCAAAACTTTTCCGATCGGTATCTGCTGATCTCTGCTGAAGCTGCACGGATATCCGGCAGGGACCGGCAGGCCATGACCTTCTACCGGGATGCCATTGCCGCTGCCAGGGCCAACCGTTTTCTCCAGAATCATGCCATCGCCAATGAATCCGCGGCAAAATTTTTTCTGTCAAAGGGATATGGCGACATCGCAAAAGGATTTTTAGAAGAAGCCCGGGGCGGGTTCCGCAGCTGGGGAGCAACGGCAAAAGAAGCCGACATGGCAAAAAAATACGACGGCCGCCTGCTTCCGGATACCCGGATACGGTCCGGACATGACGGGCAGCCAATCGACTTTGACGCCATCTTGAGCTCCCTGCAGATGATATCTACTGAGATCGTGCTGGATGAGTTGCTTAAAAAGCTGATGAAGATCGTCCTGGAAAACGCCGGCGCCAGAAGAGTCCTTTTTTTAAGCATCACCGGCAACCGGATCTATCTTGAGGCCGAGTACGGCATGGAGGCTTCTGAAGCACGGATATTCAACTCCCTTCCGGCAGACGGTCGGATCGACCTTTTTCATCCGGTCCTTAATTATGTGAAACGGACCCGGACCCACCTGGTGCTCGACGATGCCTGCCGGACCGGTGATTTTATAGGCAATGCCTATGTCCTGGCCCATCAATCCCGATCCGTTCTCTGCCTTCCGGTAATCCGGCATTCGAAGCCGACGGCCCTGCTCTATCTTGAAAACAATATCGCATCATCTGTTTTCACGCCGGGGCGGATCGAGGTGCTGAAACTGCTGGCATCCCAGGCGGCCATTTCCCTTGAAAACGCCCGGCTCTATGAAAGCGTTATCCTGAAGCAGAGGGAGCTGCACGAGATTTCCACACAGCGGGAGGAAGAGTCCCTGCGGTACCAGGCCCAGCTCCGGTCATTGTCTTCCGAACTGTCGCTTACCGAGGAACGGGAACGCCGGCGCATCGCCCAGGAACTGCACGACCGCATCGGTCACGCCCTGGCCCATGCATCCCTGAAGCTTCGCCAGGTCAGACATTTAACATCTTCCGAGGATTCCGGCATCGCCCTTGACGCCGTCTACAGGCTCATCGACCAGACCATCAAAGACACCCAGACCCTGACCTTTGAACTGAGCCCGCCCATTCTCTATGATCTGGGTCTTGAAGCGGCCCTTGACTGGCTGGCCGAACAGACCTATAATCAGCACGGCATCGTCGTAGACTTCACCGACGATATGCGGCCGAAGCCCATCGATGAGAGCCTACGGATTCTCCTGTTCCAGGCAACCCGGGAACTGATGTTCAACATCGTCAAGCATGCCCGGGCCACCCGGGCCGGAATCGCCATCTCCAGGGAAGACGATCATGTCCGTATCGTCATCGAAGACAACGGCGTCGGGTTTGAGTCGTCCGAAAAGGACCGCCGGATCAAAAAAGGGGGGTTCGGGTTGTTTTCCATCCGGGAGCGGCTCATGCACCAGGGCGGCCGCCTGGAAATCGCTTCGGGACCCACAACGGGATCACGCGTGACCTTGATTTCACCCATGACGCCCGTTGCGGAAGGATGAAAGCGCGTATCGTCTAAACAGCTACCGTCAAAGCGGTGGGGACGACGTCATCCTGTCTTGCGGCGTTCATCATTCACGCGGAAAGGACGAACCAATGGCCATACGGATACTTCTGGCGGACGACCACCAGATCACACGCTCGGGCCTGCGGGCTTTGCTGGAACAGCAGCCGAACATGACCGTGGCGGGTGAGACGGACAACGGCCGGCTGGCGGTCCGCATGGCGGCCTAGTTGAAACCCGACGTTATTGTAATGGATATTAATATGCCGGAATTAAACGGCATTGAAGCCTCTCGTCAGATTAAGGCCGAACTGCCCGACATCAAAATCATCGCCCTGTCCATGCACTCGGACAAGCGGTACGTGGCCGGCATGCTCAAGGCCGGCGTATCGGGTTATCTGCTCAAAAATTGCGCCTTCGACGAACTGGTGGCCGCCATCAATTCTGTTGTGCAGCACCAGAGTTATCTTTCCCCGGCCATCGCCGACACCGTCATGAAGGATTACGCCAGCATCTTAGAAGGCGCGGACCAATCGATAGCATCCCTGCTTTCCTCGCGGGAGCGCGAAGTGCTCCAGTTGATCGCCGAAGGCATGAGCACCAGAGACATCAGTGAACGGATCCATGTCAGCGTCAAGACCGTGGAGACCCACCGGCAGCAGATCATGCGCAAACTCAACGCCAAAAGCGTGGCCGAACTCACCAAGATCGCCGTCCGGGAGGGATTGACCTCCCTGGAGAAATAGATGACAGCCGCTGGAAACAGGCGGATCATTTCCTGCTTTTAAACTTGAAAACAGCGATTGAAACCATTATTGAATCATATCAGACGGGTTTTTAAAAATCGTTGAACAGCTTGAAAAATCGGTTTTTCCGATTCCATTATATGTCGATCCGTCATACAGGAGAAATAAAAAAATGCATTACGAAGGCTACATCATCCGACCGCCCAGCGAGGCCGACAGCATACTGCTCCAGGTCACGGTGGGATGTTCCCACAACAAGTGCACCTTTTGCGGGGCCTACAAGGGCGAGCGGTTTAAAATCAAATCCGACGATATTATTTTAGAAGACATCGCCTATGCGGCCCGGCACATGCGCCGCCAGGACCGGCTGTTCCTCTGCGACGGCGACGCTCTGATCATTCCACAGAAACGACTGGTGCCGATTTTAAAGGAAATCCGAAAACAGCTTCCCTGGGTCAAACGGGTGGGGGTTTATGCCAATACCAAGGGGATCCGGATGAAATCCCCCGAGGATCTGGAAGAGTTGTGCGACCTCGGGCTCGGCATTGCCTACATGGGCCTGGAAACCGGCGATGACGAGACATTGAAGACCGTTTGCAAGGGCGCCACTGCCGAAACCATGATCGAGATGGGCAAAAAAATCCGGGCCGCAGACATCAATCTCTCCATCACCGTGCTTCTGGGCATCGCCGGACGGGACCGATCTCAGATCCATGCCGAGGCCACGGGCCGGGTCCTGTCGGCCATTGATCCGGAATATGTCGGGGCCTTGAGCATCATGCTGATTCCGGGTACGCCCCTGCATGACGATTATGAAGCCGGCCGGTTCGTTCTCATCGATCCGCCGGAAATGCTGGCCGAATTGCGCACCATGATCGCGCACACCCATCTGACCGACGGGCTGTTCCACGCCAATCATGCTTCCAATTACCTGCCCATCCGGGCCAGAATGCCCGCAGACAAGGCCAGGACCCTGGCCTTAATCGACGAGGCCCTTGCCGGAAAAATCAAGCTGAAACCGGAATTTTTAAGGGCCCTGTGATCCGGCATCGCTTGAGACAACAACCATCGAATTTTATCCTGTTTTCATCCAATTACGGATAAAACCAAAGAGCAAAAAATTTATAAATATGCAGGACAACCGCAAGCCAACTTTTAAAATTGCTTCTTGAAGAAAATAATACCGTCATCAATCTAAAGAAGGAGTATGGCCCATGAATGACCGGCCGGCCGGAACCCAGACCGATATCGACACCCTGTGCATCAACACCATTCGCGGCCTTTCCATGGACGCGGTCCAGAAGGCGAATTCCGGCCATCCCGGCGCGCCCATGGGACTGGCGCCCGCGGCATACACCCTGTGGACCCGGCATTTTAAACATCACCCGGAAAATCCCGCATGGCCGAACCGGGATCGTTTCGTGCTCTCCGGCGGGCACGCGTCCATGCTGCTCTACAGCATGCTTTATCTCACGGGCTATGACGTGAGTCTCGACGATATAAGGCAGTTTCGCCAATGGGGAAGCAAAACCCCGGGCCATCCCGAATACGGCCACACCCCGGGCGTGGAAACCACCACCGGCCCCTTGGGCCAGGGTTTTGCCACGGCCGTGGGCATGGCCATGGCCGAACGCCACCTGGCGGCAAAATTCAACAGGGACGGTCACGATATCGTCGATCACTTTACGTACGTGATGTGCGGCGACGGGGACCTCATGGAAGGGCTTTCCGCTGAAGCCGCGTCCCTGGCCGGTCATCTGGGTCTGGGCAGGCTGATCTGTCTTTATGATTCCAACCGGATTTCCATCGAAGGCAGCACGGATATCACATTCACGGAAGATGTAGGCTTGCGGTTTCAAGCCTATGGCTGGCAGGTGCTGGCCGTGGAAGACGGCAACGACATTGAGGCAATCAGTGGCGCGGTCACAGCGGCCAAAGCGGAGACAGAAAAACCCTCCCTGATCATCGTCCGGACCCAGATCGCCTACGGCAGCCCGAACAAGCAGGGAAGCGCCGACGCCCACGGTGCGCCTCTTGGCGAGGATGAAATCCGGTTGACCAAACTGTTTTTAGGGTGTCCGGAATGCGAGGTTTTCTGCGTACCCGACCCGGTGATCGCCCACTGCCGGAAGGCCGTTGCCGCTGGCGCTGCCCAGGAAGCCGAATGGCACAAGCGTGTAAGCGCTTATGAAAAACAATACCCGGACCTGGCCCGCCAATGGTCCGGCATGGTCTCCGGAACCCTTCCTGATGGATGGGAACAGGCCGTTCCCGCATTTCCATCCGGGGAAGGCTCCATGGCCACCCGCAAGGCGTCCGGGATTGTCCTCAATGCCTTGGCCAAAGCGATTCCCGGCCTTCTGGGCGGCTCCGCGGATCTAGCTCCGTCCAACAACACCGTCATCAAATCCGCCACAGATTTTCAGAAAACCGGCTACAGCGGCCGCAACATACGGTTCGGCGTCCGGGAGCATGCCATGTCCGCCGTCTTGAACGGATTGTCGCTTCATACTCCCGGACTCAAGCCTTATGGCGGCACCTTTCTGGTTTTTGCCGATTACATGAGGCCGTCTATTCGATTGTCGGCTCTCATGAAACAGCCGGTCATCTATATTTTCACCCATGACAGCATTGCCGTTGGCGAGGACGGACCCACCCATCAGCCCGTGGAGCATCTGGCTTCCCTGCGGGCCATCCCCGGCCTGGTGGTCATCCGGCCGG
>CAYZXZ010000026.1:10740-22030 GCA_964481615.1 uncultured Desulfobacteraceae bacterium
CGCCGCCTGGCAGTATGCCGTGATGTCTCGCCAGGCGCCAGTGGCCCTGATCCTGAGCCGTCAGAACCTGCCGGTCATCGACAGGAGCAGCGGACCCGCCGCCGATGAACTCCGCAGCGGCGGTTACGTGCTCTGCGATACGGACGACACGCCGGATGCGATCCTTATCGGCACCGGATCAGAGGTTCATCTCTGCGTGGCGGCCCGTGACATGCTCAAAGAAAAAGGGATTTCCGCCCGTGTGGTGAGCATGCCGAGTTGGGAACTCTTTGAAAAAATGCCCGAAGACTACAAAAGAAGCGTGCTTCCCTCCGATGTCCGGACCCGTGTGGCGGTGGAAGCCGGATTGCCTATGGGGTGGGAAAAATACGTTGGAGATGCCGGCGCCGTCATCGGCATCGCTAATTTCGGCGCATCGGCTCCGGGCGGGGTCGTGATGAAAAACTACGGGTTTACCGTGGAGAACGTCATGGAGACGGTTTTAGGGCTTATGTGTTGGAAATCAGAATAGTCAGAACTGTCGGCGTGATCTCGGAATCCCAGCAGGGCAGGATGGCATTGTTGGTGAAAACGGGGTCCGCGGCAAGGTCGTACCGGGAGGCGGCGCACGCCGCTTCCCACATGCGGGTGCCGGGCAGAGGGGAATAATATGTCAGATGGGGAGTGATCCCGCGCTGCCGGACCGCCGCCATGGATGCGGCCACCGCTGCCGGGTCCTGGCCCGGAAGGCCCGCCAGCAGATAGGCCCCCATCTGGCGGGCCTGAAATCCGGCCTCCCGCAGATACGCAAGGGCATGGTCAAACTCCGCCGCCTGAACTTTATTGTCGTTTCTGTGTTCAAAATCAGAGGTTTCCAGCCCAAGTCGAAGAGTTTTCATTCCGGCCTGCAGCATCAGTCGTGCCACCTTCGAAGTGATGCCCCGAATATGAACGCCGTTGGGAGTATGAAAGTTTACGTCCAAACCCGCGTCGGCGATTCCCTCAAACAGCGGGATGGCATGTTCCTTTATATCCATCAGCAAGGCATCGTCATAAAATGCGAACTCCCGCACCCCGAATTTCTCATGCCAGAAACGGATTTCGTCAATGACCGCCGCCTGGTTCCGGCGTATGCGTTTTGGCTGCAGGATGTTTGAAGCGCAGTAATCACAGGAAAACGGACATCCCCTTGAGGTCAGCAGCGGGATGTAACTGATGGTCCGTTGCAGGTCAAACGCCGGGATGGGGTAGGTATCGAGATCTTCCGGATCAAATTCAAGCGGTTGCCGAATCCCCGTGACATCGGCAATGATATCCATGATGTTCGCCTCGCAGGGACCGGCGATCACACGGTCCGCCCCGGCGTGGGTGATCGCATGATCATGGTAGAGGGTTGCATACACGCCGCCCACCAGGATTGGCGTTTGCGGATATATCCTGCGGATTTCGGTGATGGTTTCAAACAGGCCGGGATACCAGTAGGTCATCATGCAGGTGATGAAAATCAAGTCCGGCCGGGGAAGCGCGGCCAGGTCCCGTGCAAACCATTCCGGCCGGATTCCGTAGCGGGAAAATCGTCTCCGGATGCCCTTGAGCACTGCCGGCGGATCAATGCGGGTTTTCAGAAATGGTCCCCGGCCGTTTCTGGCCAGGGAGTCCGACGGCCGGGCCAGGGGGTGAAACCGGTCCTGGCAGTCTATATAAGATATTTCAAAGCCGTGCATCCGGCAGATGGCCCCCAACTGGAGCAGCCCCAGGGGCTTGGCCCAGAAATCATAGGCCGTGAAATCATGAATCCAGGGATTTACCAGCAGGATATGAGGCAAATGAGATGTCAATGGGTCCCGGCCGTCCTTTTGTGTCCTTGACGAATTCCGCGAAAACAGGGATCCGCGTGCGCGTCAATCCGCATCCCTGAAATACCGCATGGAGGTTTTTTTCAGTTCCTTGCGGCTGAACAGGATGGAATAGTCGGTCACGCCGGTTTTTTTCGATATCTGTTCGGCGATCTTTCGGCAGGCTGCCTCGTCGCCGGCATGCACCATGGTGTAGAGGTTGTAGGGCCAGTCGGCTGCCGGGTTTCGGCGGTAGCAGTGGGAAACCTGCCGGAACCGGGCCGCTTCCCTGCCAACCGCGTCGATGCGGTCCTCGTCCACCCGCCAAGCGATCATGGCGTTGGCTGTAAACCCCGATTTCTGGTGGCGCAGCGTGGCTCCGAACCGGCGGATCACGCCTTTGTCGCAGAGCGTCTTCAATTCGGTCAGCACCGTTTCTTCGTCTACCCCCAGTTTTTCGGCGATTTCCAGGTACGGTCGCCGGGTTACCGGCAGGTCCCCCTGGATGGCGGCGATAAGTTTTTTTTGCAGATCCGTAAGCATGATTTTTTTTACCTTTGGACAACTTTCCATGTCAAGCATGATGGTATCGTAAAATACCGAATTGTCATCTTCGTATCATGTATCTTCGGCTTGGCGCTTCTCAGGGAACAGCCGCCGGATATCGGCTTTTGTGGCCTGACAGATGCCCCTCTCCGTGATAAAGGCCGTCACCAGACTGGCAGGGGTCACGTCAAAGGCGAAATTGGCCGCCGGGCTGTTTTCCGGAACCAGCAGGTGATCGGGGGTCCGGGGTTTTGACGGCACGTAGCGCACCTCATCCGGGTCCCGGGCCTCGATGGGGATTCCGGCCAAGCCGTCGGCGATGGTCCAGTCAAAGGTGGAAGACGGCAGGGCCACGTAAAATGGAACATGGTTGTCTTTGGCGCTCAGGGCTTTCAAGTAAGTGCCGATTTTGTTTGCCACATCCCCGGTATAGGTGGTCCGGTCCGTGCCAACGATGACCAGATCGACCATGCCGTGCTGCATGAGATGCCCGCCCGCATTGTCGGTAATCACAGTGTGCGGCACCCCGTGCCGGCCCATCTCCCAGGCGGTCAGCCGGGAGCCCTGGTTAAGGGGCCGGGTTTCGTCCACCCATACATGCACGTCAATGCCGCTGCCATGGGCCGCGTATATGGGCGCGGTGGCCGTACCCAGTTCCACGCAAGCCAGTACTCCGGCATTGCAGTGGGTGAGGATGTTGACCGGTCCGCCAGATTTTTTTTCAGCAGCAGCGGCTATTATGGAGAGGCCGTGGCGAGCGATTTGCCGGGAATTTTGCGCTTCCTCCTCGGCGATGTCACCGGCTTCTTGCCAGGCCCGTTGTATCCGGTTTTCCGCTGATTTTTCCGCCAGGACCGCCGAAAGGGTTCGCTTTACGGCCCATGCCAGATTTACGGCCGTGGGCCGGGCGGCCGTCAGGCGGGATGCCTCGCGGGAAAGCCAGGCATCGTCTTTCGTGCGATGGCCGCCGGTGGCAGCCGCGATATAGATACCATATGCGCCGGTCACGCCGATCAGGGGCGCGCCCCGAACCACCATTTCCTGTATGGCGTAAATCACGGTATCCACCGTGTCCAGATCCATGACTTCAAATGCATGGGGAAGTTTCCGCTGGTCGATGACCTTTACGGTTCCTTCGCGGAGCTCGGTCCATATGGGTCGGAGATTTGCGCGGTTTTTTTGCATGGGCGGCTCCCAATCGATGTCCGACGGTTCTCGTTCTTGATAAATTCGTTGTTTTTATGATTATTATAGATTAAAAGTATGGAATCGTAAAAAGCATCAAACGCACAATCCGGTCCTTTTGGAAAATGGAAAATAAACATAGACCGCTATTTCAAGCGCTGTGGCAAATAACAGCCATCCTGGCGATCAGTCTGGCCCTTGGGATGGGGTATAACCATTTTCGCTCCGACCGGATACCCGCGTTTTGCGATTGGAGCGATGATCCGCCGGAACAGGCCGATACCGCCTTAATGCTGAATATCAGTCTGGCGGAAGCCGCGCAACTGTTTCATCAGAATCAGGCTGTATTTCTGGATGCAAGGCCCCCGAATCAATTTGAAAAGGAACACATCCAGGGCGCCTATAATCTTCCGTGTCAGAGCATCGATGAAGTCTGCTTTGAATTTCTGGATCAGGTTCTGCTGGATAAGATTATCATTGCCTATTGTGACGGCGCCACCTGCGATCTCGGCGAGAAGCTGGCGACGTTCCTCTGTAATATGGGTTTTGAAAACGTCCATGTCCTGCACAATGGTCTGAGCCGATGGAAACGACACAACCTGCCGACGGCATCCAAGGGGACCTGACGCGGACGGCATGACGACCCACTTTTCCCATACCGGCCCGAACGGCGTTTCTCCGCATTGCGGAAACGGGTTTCCGCCAGAAGGATCCGACCGCTTCCGCAATGCTCCGGATCATCCTCGGCCGGCACCGTCTACCGGCACCAGCGGTTTTCGCCTGCTGGTCACCCTGGGGATCAATTTTATCATTCCGGTGGTGCAGATCATCGGCGGCATCATGGCCAACAGTATCGCCCTGATCTCGGACGCCGTTCACAACTTTAGCGATTTCGTCGCCCTACTGATATCATATATCGCCCTTCGCATCGGCAGCAAAGGCGCTTCCATCCGCCACACATTCGGTTTTCAGCGGGCGGAAATCCTCGGCGCCCTGCTCAATGTGGCGATTCTCTTCTGCGCCGTCATTTTCATTGTTTACGAAGCCTTCGGGCGGCTGTGGCAGCCGGAACCGGTATCCGGCGGGCTGGTCATGATCATGGCTGGCATCGGCATGGTCGGCAACGGGTTTTCCGCCCTGCTGCTTTACCGGGACTCCCGGCACAATTTGAACATCCGGGGCGCTTTTTTGCACATGATCGGCGATTTTCTGACATCCCTGATGGTCCTGGTCTCTGGGGCTGTTCTGTTATGGCGGCCCTGGTTCTGGCTGGACCCGCTCCTGTCATTTTTGATAGCTGTTTTTATCCTGAAAAACTGCTGGGCCGTAATGATGGAAGCGGTGGCGATCCTGATGAACGCCACCCCCAGGGGACTTGATCTGCCGGAAATCCAGAAATTTCTGGAAAGCCGGCCGGAAATCATATCCGCTCATTACCTGCACGCATGGAACCTCGGCAACATCGGCATCGCCTTTACCTGTCATCTGACGGTGGCCGACCGGATGGTCAGCGAAACCGAAATTCTGGCAGAAAAAATACGACATGCGCTTTTTCAACAATTCGGCATTGATCATCCGATTTTTCAATTTGAAACCCAGACATGCGGTAACGGCAATATGCTCTGTGATCTTTCAGCCCAGGAACAACCCGAACAAACGCCATCCGGCGATCCTTCATCCGCCTGGTCCGCCCGCAGGGAAAAATGGCATCGCATTTTCGCGTGGATCAGCAGGATCATCCTCGGCGTGATCTTTATCGCCGCCGGGATTCCGAAGATTCTGCATCCCGCGGAATTCGCGGCAGCCGTTTATAATTACCGGATATTGCCGGATGCCCTGGTCAATATCACGTCCCTGGTTCTGCCATGGGTGGAAGTGCTGGTGGGCGGGATGCTCATCGTCGGCTTCTGGATGCCGGGAGCGGTTATGATATACACCCTTTTGATGATCAGCTTTATCGCGGCCCTGGGATACAATATGGCCCGTGGGCTTGATATTCACTGCGGTTGTTTTTCCCCGACTTCCGGAGAAGTCATCGGTTTCTGGACCATCACCCGGGATGTTGCGATCCTGCTGCTGTCGTTCTATCTGTTTTTCGCCGTCTGGGTTAAAAAAAAATTTTAAGGGTATATGCGGCATAACTGCTTCCCGCCGCTCCGGATGGATCTGTAGAGTTATCTTTATCTTTGGATGGCATGGCTTTCCTCCTTTTACTCAATTCGACAAAACCGCCCGCGGAGATAAAACAATCGGCGCTCTGTCAGGCAGTCTCATGCTTATGGTTTCGCTGGCCAATGATCCGGGCGATCTGTTCGTCCTTTTCCTGCCAGAGGGCATTCAGCCAGAACTGAAACCGTTTCCGATATTCAGGATCATTGTCATAATCACCCAGCGCATCTGAAGGAATCGGCATTGTTTCGACCCGGACGATGATTTCCTCCGCCTCGTTGCAAAAAAATTCCCACAGGTTTTTCACCCCCCGGGGATAAACAATGGTCACGTTTAGAATGGCGTGGAGATGCTCGCTTAAGGCATTGAGGGCAAAGGCGGTCCCGCCGGCCCTTGGACGCAGCAGATATTGGTGGGGGGACTGCTGCCGGCGGTGTTTTTCCGCGGTAAAGCGGGTCCCTTCCGCAAAATTCATGACGGAAACCGGCATGGTTTTAAATTTTTCACATGCCTTCCGGGTGGTTTCCAGATCCTTTCCCTTCAGGTGAGGATTTTTTTCCAGTACTTCCTTCGGATATCGTTTCATCACCGGGTAATCCAGCGCCCACCAGGAAAACCCGAGTACGGGAATCCACATCAGTTCCTGTTTGATAAAAAATTTTAAAAATGGAATTTTACCCAGAAACACATTTTCCAGCACCAGAATGTCCACCCAGGTCTGATGGTTGGAAAGCACAAGATAACTGTCGTCTTTTTTTAGGTTTTCCACGCCGGCGATATCCCACCGCACATTCAGTATAAAAGCGAAAATCACGTTGTTGCCGCCGTTCCAGGCGGAACAGATAAAGGTCACCGCTTTGCCGAACCATATCCGGCTGGCCGGGACCGGAATCAAAAATTTTAAAAACCCGGCGATAAAAAGGGGGAACATCCAGAACACAGTATTGCATAAAATCAGCAGGGCGCAAAGGACGCCGCGAGCCCTGCCCGGCAGAAATCGTTTCACGATGGACTCCTTTTTCAATCCGTTCATCCTGCTGGCATGCCACAAAAAAAAGCCCCGGGGAAATTCCCTCGGAGCCTTTATATAATAAACCCGCCTTTTGAGCAAGCAGGATTGCGAAATCCGCGGCACTTAAAAAATCAGACCGGAAACTGCCTTGTGGCACCATCGGGAACCGTTGTCAAGTTTTTTTGGAATTTTTCCCGTGTTTTTGCTGTTGATTATCCGGACTGATAATAATATGTTAGAACCAGTGATTGATCTCACACTGTGAAGCTTTTAGAAAGGATGAAATCGTGCCCCACGCACTCGAAATAAAATATGGTCTGACTGCCCAAGAATTGCTCGATGCTATCGACAAACGATTTCGCCTGAAGGTGGCATTGGAAGGTGCTGTCGCAGAAGTCCATTTCGAGAGAAAGATCCGCATCGCCAGCAGGGAAGGCTGGTTAACCAGCTATGAGAGCCATGATGTTGATGGAATGCATGACTTCACTGTTGTAACGCGTTCTGGAGCGGCGATACGTGTTGAAGTTAAGACCATACGTAATGGCGCAAAACCTCAAGTTGAACTGCAAAAAACGCGCGCGGCAAAAGGAGATCCCAGCAGTCGTTACTACGATCGTGGCCATTTCGATGTCGTCGCTGTTTGTGTCGGTCGTTCCACTGGCGATTGGAGTCAATTTCGATACGCCTTTGTGCGGGATCTGCCGAACCATCGGAATTATCCAGCCAAACTACAGGTCATGCACCCTATTCCAGAGAGGGAAGATGTTGAGCCAAAATGGTTTTCACGTTTTCAGGACATTATTGATGCATACTAAACTTGAACCAATCTACAAGACGAAATTTGGGGCATTATTCTGTGCCGATGGCCTTGAGTTTATGAAGCTAATGCCTGATGACTCGGTTGATTTAGTTCTTACAAGTCCACCTTATGCGCTTCACTTCAAAAAGGAGTATGGGAACGTTAATCAGGGGGATTACGTTGCTTGGTTGCTTCCTTTCGCCCGAGAGATAAAGCGGATCATTAAGCCATCGGGTTCCTTCGTTTTAAATCTTGGAGGCGCATGGCAGCCTGGATCACCGACTCGCAGTCTATACCATTATCGCATATTGCTTGCACTTGCTGACGAGGTTGGATTTGATTTGGCACAGGAGTTTTTTTGGTACAATCCAGCAAAAATGCCAGCACCAGCTGAATGGGTAAATGTTCGTCGCATACGGGTGAAAGACAGCGTAGAATACATTTTTTGGCTTGTTAAAGATCCGATGGCAAAGGCTGATAACCGCAAAGTTCTGCAAGCATATAGCAAAGACATGAGGCGTCTGATTAAACGTGGAGTAAAGCAAACTGTTCGGCCTAGCGGCCATGTGATCAACGGCACTTTTGCAAGTGACCAAGGGGGCTCAATCCCATCAAATCTTATCCAGTGCGGTAATAATGAATCGAACAGCGCCTACATAAAAAACAGTAAAATTGCTGGCAACAAAATCCACCCTGCTCGTTTCCCAGCAGAATTGCCTAGATTTTTTATTGAATTTCTAACAGACCCTGGTGATTTTGTGGTTGATCCATTTGCGGGTAGCAACACCACTGGGCATGTAGCTGAAGGATTGAAGCGAAATTGGATGGGAGCGGAGATTAGAAATGACTATGCAGAAGAAAGCCGATTACGCTTCGACGGATTGCCGGAAGAAGTCGCCGTGGATCAAGGCCAACAGCTTTTACCATTCTGAAGCCAATGATAGGGTGTGGATCTCTTGTTCATCTTTGTCAAACCCCTTTCGTTCAATGGCTGGTTCTAACATCGCATTCAACGCGGACGCTCGCTTCGCTCGCGCCGGTTAACGCGGCGTTGGCCGGAAAACAGAACGGGATCTTTGCGTCCTTTGCGTAAACACCATTCACGTTCGAAAGAAAGGTTTATGGATATGAACAGCGAAATCCAGATTGATCCGAAACAACGCTCCCGGGCAAAGGTTCGTACGGGCCGGCATATCGAAGATATCAAGCAGGATCTTGCGGAAAATCTGCTATATGTAATCGGCAAGCCTCTGATCACGACCACGCCCTATGATTGCTACATGGCGGTTGCCCATACGGTCCGCAACCGCGTGCTGAAGCAGTGGGTCGATTCGGTTGAACGGTTTTTCTTAAGAAAAATCAAGGCAGTCTGCTATTTTTCCGCGGAATTTCTCACCGGTCCGCATCTGGCCAACAACCTGATCAATCTGGATTTGTATGATACCATGAAAAAAGCGGTCCGGGAATTCGGGCTGGATCTCGATACCCTGATCGATCTGGAATCCGAACCCGGCCTGGGCAACGGCGGCCTGGGAAGACTGGCGGCCTGCTACATGGAGTCTCTGGCCACATTGGGAATTCCGGCCATCGGTTACGGCATCCGCTATGAGTTCGGCATCTTCAATCAGCAGATCAGGGATGGCTGGCAGGTGGAGCTCACCGACAAATGGCTGCGGCTGGGGAACCCGTGGGAGATCCCCAGACCCGAGCGGATTTACGGCGTCAAGCTGGGCGGGCACACCGAGCATTACAAGGACTCCGTCGGCCGTCACTGCGTCAGCTGGGTGCCGGGCCGAATGGTTCTGGGCATGGCCTACGACACCCCCATCCTCGGCTACCGGGTCAAGGCCGCTTCCATGCTAAGGCTCTGGAAGGCGGAATCGCCGGAATCTTTTGATTTCGAGGATTTCAACCGGGGGGATTATTACGGGGCCGTGGAAGACAAGGTCACGGCCGAAAACCTTTCGAAGGTTCTCTATCCCAATGATGAGCAGCTCCATGGCAAGCGGCTCCGTCTGGAGCAGCAGTATTTTTTTGTTTCCTGCTCCCTTCAGAATCTCATTGAAATGCATCTGCTCAAGGAGAAAAACCTCTACAATTTTCATGAAGGATTTGCGGCTCAACTCAACGACACCCATCCGGCCATCGCCGTTGCCGAATTCATGCGGCTGCTGGTGGACGAACATCAGATGGCATGGGAAGACGCCTGGCACATTACCCAAAACACGTTTGCCTATACCAATCATACCCTGCTTCCCGAAGCCCTTGAAAAATGGTCCCTGCTCCTGTTCGCTTCGGTGCTGCCCCGTCATCTGGAAATCATTTATGAAATCAACCATCGGTTTCTCCATGAGATCATGGAAGTAAACCGGGGCAATCCCGTTGATCTCGAGCCCCTTTCCCTGATTGATGAAAGCGGTGAAAAATTTATCCGCATGGCCAATCTGGCGGTGGTGGGGAGCCATGCCGTCAACGGCGTGGCCGCCCTTCATACCGAGCTATTGAAAAAACATACCATGCGGCATTTTGATAAGCTGTTCCCGGGAAAATTCATCAACAAGACCAACGGCGTCACCCTGCGGCGGTGGATCGTGCTTTCCAATCCCCGGCTGACGGCATTGATTACCGGCCGCATCGGCGACGGCTGGATCATGCATGCCGAAGAGCTCCGCAAACTTGAGGCATTTATTGATGATGCCGAATTTCTGGCGCAGTGGCGCAAAGTCAAGCTGGACAACAAACAGGATCGGGCTCATTATATTCTACAGCAGACCGGAGTTGAAATCGACCCGGCATCTCTTTTTGACGTCCAGGTCAAACGCATTCACGAATACAAGCGTCAGCATCTTAACGTCCTGCATATTATCGCGCTTTATAACCGCCTGAAAAAAAATCCAAAAGCATCCGTTCCGCCCCGCACCTTCATTTTCGGGGGCAAGGCCGCTCCCGGGTATTTCATGGCCAAACTGATCATCAGGCTGATCCATGCCGTAGCCGATATGGTCAATGCGGACCTGGCGGTTAAAAATCGTCTCAAAGTGGTATTTATCCCCAATTTCAACGTAAAGACGGCCCAGCGGATCTATCCCATCGCCGATCTTTCGGAGCAGATATCCACGGCGGGTTTTGAAGCATCGGGCACCGGCAACATGAAATTTTCATTCAACGGGGCCCTGACCATCGGCACCCTTGACGGCGCCAACGTGGAGATCCGGGAGGAAGTGGGAGAAGAGAACTTTTTCCTGTTCGGGAAAACCGCCGACGAAGTCAACGCGATGAAAGTCAAAGGATATTATCCCTATGACCATTATCACGCCTGCCCGGAACTGCGGGAAGCCATCGACCTGATCGTGTCCGGCCATTTTTCCGGCGGCGATACCGACCTGTTCCGGCCCTTGACCGATGCCCTGTTTTTTCAGGATAAATACATGCTTTTTGCCGATTTTCCGTCCTATATCGAATGCCAGGACAAGGTCGGCCGGGTATGGAAAGACAAAAATCTCTGGACCCGCATGTCGATCCTTAACGTGGCCCGCATGGGCAAATTTTCGTCTGACCGGGCCATCCGGGAATACTGCGCCGATATCTGGAAAATCGACCGGACCTTGCTGTCCACGTGAGCTTTAACGCCCGTGTCGGATTAACGCATCAATAAAACATGTGCTTCCGCTTCCCATGGATCGCGGCGGCCGTTCATTCCGACCATCCTGGGAGGCGCCGACGGTTTCCGACACCGGGCCGATGGGGCCGTAGAACCGGCGGGTT
>CAYZXZ010000027.1:0-21837 GCA_964481615.1 uncultured Desulfobacteraceae bacterium
TTTCAGGTCGATGACATCAGCCTGAGAAACAGTTTCGGATAAATTTGTCACACAGCGGTCTTTGCGGGCATCCCCGCAAGCCGCATCGTCATGTCCGCCTTTCAACGCAATACTTTCTTGAGCAATTTGATATACTTGAAAAACGGCGGATACCGGAATGGAAAATCGATAAGGAATGTGTTTTTCATCACTCCCTTGTAATGGGTGAAGGCGTCAAAACCGAACCTGCCGTGATAACTTCCCATGCCGCTGTTACCCACGCCGCCGAAAGGCAGGTACGGCGTGGCAAAATGAACCAGGGTATCATTAATGCACCCCCCGCCGAAGGGCACCCGTTTCATAACCGTTTCCGCGGTCCGGGAATCGCCGGTAAAAAGATAAAGGGCCAGGGGCCGTGGTCGGGAATTGACCATGTCGATGACTTCCGCGATGCCGTCGTATGAGAGCACCGGCAGGATCGGTCCGAAGATCTCCTCCTGCATGACCGGATGGGACGCGTCCACGTCTCTGACAAGGGTAGGCGAAAGGAACAGGGTTTCCGGATCATAGTCCCCGCCGCAGATCAGGGTGGTCCCGGACATCAGGCCCACCAGACGTTCAAGATGCCGCACGTTGATGATCCGGGGATACTCGGGGCTGGCGACGGGTTTTTCCCCGAAAAATCGCCGGATATAGTTCTGGATCTCATCGATCAGCCGATCCCGGACCGAGTGATGCACCATGAGGTAATCCGGCGCAATACAGGTTTGCCCGGCATTGATGAACTTACCCGATACAATCCGTTTGGCCGACAATCGGATATCGGCGTCGCTTTCGACGATACAGGGACTTTTACCGCCCAGTTCGAGGGTAACGGGGGTCAGGTGGCGGGCCGCCGCCGTCATGACGATACGGCCCACATTTGGGCTGCCGGTGAAAAAAATCTTATCGAATTTTTCGGCCAGCAGGGCCGTGCTCGCTTCCACCCCGCCGGTCACCACCGCGATATAATCCGGATCAAAATACCGCCGGGCCAGATCGGCGATCACCTCTGAAGTATGGACGGAAAATTCAGATGGTTTGATCACCGCGCAGTTTCCGGCGGAAATGGCCGCGGCCAGAGGGGCAATGGCCAGTTGATAGGGATAATTCCAGGGAGCGATGATCAGGGCCACCCCGTAAGGTTCCGGATAGATCCAGCTCGATGCCGGCAGGTGATAGTACGGGGTTTTGACCCGTCGAGGCCTTGCCCATCGCCCGGTTTTTTTCATAAAAAACCGGATATCCTCCAAAACGATGCCGACCTCGGTCAGGTAGGCCTCGTAGGGGGATTTGCGCAGGTCCGCGTGCAACGCATCCAGGATCATTTTTTCATTTTCCTTGACTGCATGCTGCAAAATGCCGAGCTGCCGAATCCTGAAAGAAATATCCCGGGTCTTTCCGGAATCAAAAAACGCCCGCTGCGCGGTGACAATCTCGCCGATATCCTTCATGCGTCCTTCCTTTGGCCGGCGGGGCCTCTCGATGGATGCGCCGCAGCCCGCCGTAAAACCGGTTCTTTTGCGCCGATTTTACGATAACTTATTTTTTATTGACGAACCCTCATAAAAAAAGATAACCATCTCTGATATGCAAAACGGAACCGGTTTGAACGCATCACCTCGGAATCCGGTCACAACCATATTTGATGGACTTTTTACCATGCCATCATAATGTAAGAGATACGGAAAAAATTGTAAACGGCATAATCGTTTTTCAAACCGTTAACCCCTCAACGCCTTATAAGATTATATTTGATGTTGCACACCACGCCCACCCATCCGTCCCGTCCCGAACTGGTGGCGGATTGGGAACGCCTGTTCAAGGTCTTTATCCGCCCTGAAGATGAAGACTGTCAGGCGACCCTGATCAAATATATGGAACGGATTCTTTTCGGACTCCATGATTTCCAGAAAAAATATGTCGGCATTACCGAGGCAAAGAGCCTGAAAGATCTTTCCGAGGCCTTCACCAGCACCATCATCAGCGATAATCCAGAAAAAAAACTGGCCGACGTAATCACCTGTCTGATCAAGGAGATCGCCCCCCATGCGGTCAACGTGGCCTCCCCCTATTTCGTGGGGCACATGACCTCGGCCATCCCTTTTTTCATGGTGCACCTGAAAACCATTGTGGCGGCCCTGAACCAGAACGTGGTCAAGCTGGAAACCTCCAAGGTCCTGTCTGTTATCGAAAAGCAGGTGATCGCAAAGATCCACAGGCTGATTTTCGATAAAAACCAGGAATTCTATGATAAAAACGTCCAGAATACCGAAACCACCCTGGGAACCTTTGTTGAAGGCGGCACCACCGCCAATCTGACGGCGCTGTGGGTGGCCAGAAATAAGCGATTTGCTCCGAAAAAAGGATTTTCCGGCATCGAGACCGAAGGGCTGGCCGCGGCATACCGGGCTTACGGCATCGACCGCTGCGTTGTGCTGGCCTCCCGGCTGGGCCATTATTCTCTTAGAAAATCCGCCGGGGTTTTAGGAATCGGCAACCGAAACGTCATCCCCATCGAAATAGACGACAAAAATAAAATCGACCTGAACCGGCTCAGACAGGCCCTTGCTGAATTTGAGTCGGATCCTCGCACATGCATCATAGCCGTTGTCGGCATTGCCGGGGCCACGGAAACAGGCACTGTGGACCCCTTAGAAGACCTGGCCGACATCTGCAGGAAACACAAAATCCACTTTCACGTGGATGCCGCCTGGGGCGGGCCGACTCTTTTTTCCAAACAGTACAAGCATCTGCTGAAAGGAATCGACAGGGCTGATTCAGTAACCATCGACGGCCACAAGCAGTTTTACATGCCCATGAGCTGCGGCATGCTCTATCTCAACGACCCCGCCAGCATGGACGCCATTGCCTATTACGCCAATTATGTAAACCGCATAGGCTCGGTGGATCTGGGCATAAAGACACTGGCCGGATCCAGGGAAGCCAATTCGCTTATTTTAGACTGTGCCCTGAAGATCATGGGCAATAGGGGATATTCCCTGCTGATCGATCACGGCATCGAGACGGCTGCTGCCTTTGCAGAGGAAATCAGGACAAGGGATGCGTTCGAGCTGGTATCAGCCCCGGAACTCAATATCATGACCTACCGGATCTGCCCGGCCGATATCAAGGAAAAACTCACAGCCGCGAAAAATGACGAAGACCGCCGGGGCATTAATGAAAAACTCAACACCATCAACCGGGATCTCCAGCGCATCCAGCGGGAAGCCGGCAACAGTTTCGTTTCCCGGACCACGCTGCGTCTCCACCGCCATCCCACGGAAGATATCGTGGTTTTGCGATGCGTCATCATGAACCCCATGACGACCATTGCCATTCTAAGAGAAATTCTCGACGAGCAGGAAATGATTTTCAAATCCCGGCTGGCGGATCTGCTTTAGGCGGCTGCACGTTTTTCCGGCGATCCGGTTGACGAAACCAACTTCCCGGGCAAGGGCCTTTACCGCCGCTTCCATGAACGGCTCGCATTCTTCTACCACCAGCACCTTTTCACCTCCGGTTGAGAGGTGTATCAACTGAACAGATTGTGCGCTATAACTCCGGACAGTTTATTTGCTCCTGACAAGTTTTTTATTTCCACTTGCATCATCAGCGGTTCACTGATAATAAAATAGACTCGCCAAAAAAATCACACTGGCTGATGCCTCCAAACGATTTGGCTCGCATCCGTTTATTTTTTTGCAAGCAACAATCTGATTTCAATGATAAGCCGCGCACATTTCGTTACCCCGGCTTTACCGCGGCACCCATGACCTGACCCTATAGACAAGGAAAGACCGGTACCATGATAAAATACCTCAACATTCGTCTGCCGGATGATCCGCTGATTAAAACCAGGCTCAAAAAAAAATTATCCGAGTACGAAAAACGCCTGGAAAAATTAAAAAAAGAATGTGCACACAATAATCCGGAACTGGCCTGCAATTCATCTCCCGGTTACAAAGCCCAGATCGTCCGACGCCTGATCACTGTCGGCGAAGTCAAAACCCCTGAAATGGCCAAGGAAATCAAGGAAGAATTCGGCACCATCGATTTTGATATATTCAATAACGCGGCAAAAGTCATCTTCGACTATTGCCGGACCGGGGGGAAAAACGTCAGAAGCGGCTCTGGATTCTGATCCACGTATCCTTCAGAATGTCCGTTCCCTTGTTCAAACCGGGCCTTCGTCTATCGACTGCGTCCACCAGCACCCCCCCCCTCTTTCGCTTTACCACCGGCTCATGATCTCGAAACCGCGTTTGCGCGCGATTTCATCCTGAAATTGGCTGAACTGACGGCCGACAACGCCGATCAGATACTTCATGACGAAAAACCCGATGGCCGCGTCTTTTTCAAAAAGATCGAGAAGGTCTTCCCTCCTCAGGCGGATCAACCGGCACGACCGGGATGCACAGTACCCGGAAAGCTGATATTTGTAAGGTGGAACAAAACAGGTCCACCCGAAGGCTTGGGCCTCGGACAGAAATGAAACCGACGCCTCTGCCGCGGACATGTTCTGATCCGGATACTCTGCTCTGAGCTCCACTCCGCCTTCCAGTACGATCCAGACATGTCCGGCGTCCGCGCCCTGGCTGAAAATTTTCTCTCCCCTTTTGAATTGGGCCAGATCGGTGCATTCCTTTATGGCCGCCAGCTGGTCGTCATTTAATTCCTTAAAAGCGTCGAGTTTTTCCAGAAACTCAAGCTGAATCATCGATTTTTCTCCCTGTTTGTCGGTTGTCACCCGTGGAATAAGGCATATAAAAGATTGTCAGCGACTGGCCGGGGCATCCAGAGCCGATGCCTGGAGCTGCTGGAATCGATTGCCGACAATTTTGAGCATTACCGAGAAAACCCGATACCCGGCCGCGGGATGCTGCTGCAGAAAATCAAGCAGTTTCCGGCTTTCCATTGCCACCACCTCACTGGTATCGGAAGCGCAATAGGCCGATAGCCGATACCGGTGGGGCGGCACCACGCTCGACCATCCGAGAAGTTTGTTTTCCGAAACCGATGACAGGGTGCTTTCCGCCGATGTTTCACGTCCGGGGAGATCAAACCGCACGTCAATGACCCCCTTTTTGATAATCCAGAGGTGTTCGGCATGCTCTCCCTCCTTGAACAACCGTTCCCTTCGCACAAACTGCCGCAAGCGGCAAAAACCTGCTATCGCGGACAGTTCCGCGTCGTCCAGCGATTGAAACGCCTCAACCTGCCTGAAGAAATCCGTATGGATCATCCCTGCCTCCTTTTCGCGGTCTTTCATCGGATGCCGGCTTTGCCGGGCAAACGCGCAAAAAAGAGGCCGCTTTTTCGGGCGGCCTCTTTTTCTTCATTACTACAAGTACAAAAAAAATTAAACCAGCTCAAACAACGCAGCCGCGCCCATGCCGCCGCCGATGCACATGGATTCGACACCGTATTTGGCGCCGCGTTCCTTCATGGTGTTGATCAGTTGTGCGCAAAGCTTCGCACCGGTGCATCCCAGGGGATGGCCCAGGGCGATGGCGCCGCCGTTGACATTGAAAATCCGCTTATCGCTGTCGGATATCCAGAGTTCACGCTTATCATACAGGCCGAGCTGCTGCATACTGTAGATGGCCTGGGACGCAAAGGCTTCATTGACTTCCCATGCGCCGATATCCTCGACCTTCAGACCGGCCATCTTGAGAACCTTGGGAATGGCATAAGCAGGGCCCACGCCCATTTCATCGGATTTGCACCCGGCGACCGCATAGGCCACCACCTTGGCCACGGGCTTGACACCCAGTCTTTTGACGGCATCTTCGCTCATGATCAGGGTGGCGGCAGCCCCGTCCGTGGTCTGAGAGGAGTTGCCGGCCGTGACCGACCCCGTAGCCGAAAAAGCCGGACGCAACTTTGCCAGGCCCTCAACCGTGGTGTCGGCCCGGACGCCGTCATCAAAATCCTGAATAAAAGTCTCGGAAACCCACTGGCCGTTCTTTTCGTTAAAACGCACGGCCGGGGTGGGGACGATTTCCTTGAAAAGCCCGTTTTTCTGGGCATTGGCCGCCTTCATCTGGGAATGGTAGGCGAATTCATCCTGCATTTCCCGGGTGACCTTGTAGCGTTTGGCCACGTTTTCCGCCGTGATCCCCATGGAAATATAAACATCCGGATTTTTCTTGGCCCAATCCGGATGCGGTCGCGGCATATTGCCGCCCATGGGAACAATGGACATGGATTCCAGGCCGCCGCCGATGGCCACGTCGCAGTATCCGCATTGGATCCGCATGGCCTGCAGGGCGATGGCTTCCAGGCCCGATGCACAGAACCGATTGACCGTAGCGCCGCAGGTATCATCCGGATATTCAGCCATCTGCACTGCCACGCGGCCGATATTAAGACCCTGCTCGGCTTCCGGAAAGGCGCAGCCGATCAGAACATCCTCGACATCTTTTTTGTCCACGCCCGGTGTTTTTTCCGCAATAGCGTTGAGCACCGTGACCAGAAGATCCTCTGGCCGAGTCTGGGCAAAAGCGCCCTTGTTCCGCCGGCAGCCGGGCGTCCGGAGCGAAGTAACGATATAAGCTTCTCTCATCTCTATATCCTCCTGAAATTTCAGTTGTTGTATATTAAATGAACAAGGGCTTTCCCGTGGTCATGATATGTTCGGCCATCTTCTGGGTCCCCTCGGTCTTCCAGAGATCAACAAACGCTTCCCGCTCCAGGGTCATCAGGTAATCCTCGGAAACCTCCGTTCCTTGGGGCACATCGCCGCCTGACATGCAGTAGGCCGCTTTCTTGGCCACAAATTCCATGTGCGGGGTGATATAACCGCCGGACTTCATGTTGAGCATTTCCGCCCAGAGCATGCCGTGGGCCTCACGGCCGAAAACCATGACCTTTTTCTGCTTCGGCGGCATATAACCGTCGTCGACCATCTTGAGCACTTCCTTTTTGGCTTCGCCGATAAGCAGATCCTTGTTGTACACGATCCGGTCGGAGGACTTCAGGAGCCCGTTATTTCTGGCGTCAGCCGCCGAGGCCGACACCTTGGCCTGGGCCACGCACATGAACGCCTGGATGAAAAGACCGGCAAGATCCGTGATCTTGGCAATGCCGGGCTCAGCATTGATATAATTCTGCCAGAGATGGATCATACCGCAGCCGCCGGGAACCAGACCGGCGCCGATTTCCACCAGTCCCATGAACAGATCGGCATGAGCCACAATCCGATCCGCCGACAGGCAGACTTCGCAGCCGCCGCCCAGGGCCAGACCGTAAGGCGCCGCAACCACGGGATACGGAGCGTACTTGGTGCCCATGATCCCCTTGTGAACGTTGCGGATGAAATCATCGATTTCGGAAAATTTACCGGCCTTGGCCAGGCTCAACATGTAGGAGAGATCCCCGCCGGCGGAAAAAGGCGCGGGCATGCCGGACGCCTGGTTGCCGATAACCAGGCCGACACCGTTGGCCAACACATATTCCCCGGCTTCCATCATGAAATCGACCATCTCCTTGTTGATGGCATTCATCTTGGAATGGAATTCAAGGTCGAACACGCCGTCGCCCAGATCGATAAGCGAGCAGGAAGGAACGGACTTGATCACCTTGTTGTTTTCCCGCAGATCGGCCAGGATAATGGCCTTGGAGCTGAGCTGCATCGGCTTGTAGCTGTTTGCGGCAAAATCAAAGAACATCTTTTTGCCGCCTTCCAGCTTGTAGAACGTCTTCGCGCCCTTGGCCAGCATGGCCTTGACGTTTGCCGGAGCGGTAAGACCGTCTTTTTCCATTTTGGCAACGGATTCGGCCACACCGATGGCATCCCATGTCTCAAACGGACCCAGTTCCCAGTTATAGCCCCATTTCATGGCATTATCGATGTCTACGATGGTATCCGATATTTCCGGGATCCGGTTGGCGGAATAGATCAGGCCGTTGGCCACCACATCCCAGGCATATTTGGCGCCCTTGTCGTCGCCGTAAAGGATGGCCTTGATCTTTTCCGGCAGGGTCTTGGCGGCTTTGGCGGCCTGCAGGCAGGGAAAATCCGCCTTGCCGTATTCTTCATATTCGCCGGTCTTAGGGTTGATGACCTTGCGGATGGTTTTCCATTCCGGCGTCAAGTCTTTTTTGTAAAAACCGCCCTTGGTCTTGTTGCCGAGCTGTTTCTTTTCGATCATCTGCCCGACAAATGCCGGCACCTGCATGGTATCGCGCATTTCATCGGCCGGACAAAGATCGTAGCAGTTTTTGGACACATGGGCCATGGTGTCAAGACCAACCAGATCGGAAGTTTTAAAAATCGCGGTCTTGGGACGCCCCATGGGCGGTCCGAAAAGCGCGTCGACTTCCGGGATGGTGATATCATGTTCCAGCATGGCCTGCATGGCTTTTCCGATCCCCTGGACCCCGATGCGGTTGCCGATGAAGTTGGGGGTGTCCTTGGCCCAGACGATCCCCTTGCCAAGTATTTTCTCACCAAAGTCCGCCATGAAATCCAGAACTTCCGGCAACGTCTCCGGACCGGGAATGATCTCCAGTAGATGCATGTAGCGGACAGGGTTGAAAAAATGGGTCCCCAGAAAATGTGCGCGCATGTCTTTGCTCAGGTCCTGGGACATGTCTTTTAAGGGGATACCCGAAGTGTTGGAGCTGATCACGGAACCGGTCTTTCTGACCTTGTCGATCCGTTTGAACAGGTCCTGCTTGATCTTGAGATTTTCCACCACCACTTCCACGATCCAGTCGCAGTCGGCGAGCTTGTCGAAATCGTCTTCAAGGTTGCCTATGGCGACCTGGGCCGCGTCGGCTTTGTCCATGAAGAGCGGGGGGCGGGATTTCAGGGCCGCGTCAAAGCCTGCCTTGACAATCCGGTTCCTTGCGGCCGGATTGCTCTTTTCTTCGTCCTTGAGATCAAACGGGACAATGTCGAGCAGCAACACGTCCGCGCCGGCGCCGGCGAGCAGGGCCGCAATTCCGCCGCCCATGATACCGGAACCGATTACCGCCACCTTCCTGATTCTTCTTTGCATAATAGCCTCCTAAAAAGATATATAAAAAGTTAAACTGGAAACACACAGCCCGATCCGGAGCATTTAAACGACTTTAAAGTAAAATATATATCAAAAAAAAATTTCAGGTGTCAAGGAAAAACTCAATCCGGATGATCTCGTATTATAATTAAAAAACAAATACTTGGCATTTGCACCGACAAAATAAATCACGCCCGGACCGACAATTGTCTTGATCCCGGCGCCAATCCGTTTTATTTTGCGAAAGAGATTGAGCATCTCCTGAAAAGGCTTACGAAACGAGCAAAGTCGGAGTTCTATGGAGCTTCATATGGTCACCGGCTAAAAAGGGCGCGCAACCCATTCGTCTGCGAGCGGATGGATGTTTGCGCACCCGTCAGCGGCCGGACGCAAACCATCAACTTATTGGAAAAACAAATGAAAAAATCGTTTTTTATCGGTTCGGCATTGATTGTCTGGCTGATTTTGGGTATGGTCATTGTCTGGCCGACAACGGCAGCAGCCTCCGAGGAGAAGGCATATACACCGGATCAAGCCTCTGTTGCGGAAATCATGGACCGACTGGTGCAGCGATTCGGTTCAGCCGACTTTTCCGCGGATTTTTCCCAGGAATCCACCCTGGCGGCATTAGATATCCAGGATATTGCCACCGGCCGGGTATGGATCAAACATCCCGGCAGGATGCGCTGGGAGTACGCGACCCCGGAGACCCATGCCATCATCACCGACGGTAAAACGCTCTGGATCTACCGGCCCGAAGACCGGCAGGTCATTATCGGCGATGCACTGGCCTATTTCGGTGACGGCAAGGGCGCCAGTTTTCTCTCCAATATCCGTCTGATCTCCGAAGCATTCACTGTCAGCGTCGCGCCGCCGGCAGGCGAAGGGCAATACACGCTGCGGCTGGTCCCCCACCGGAAACAGCTGGACCTGAATGAAATTTATTTAAACATCGACAAGACAACTTTCGATATCGTCGGGGTCCTGACCATCAACGCCTACGATGATCAAACCCGGCTTGAATTTAAAAATCTCCGGTTTTCCGATGATATGGCCGAGGATTTATTCCATTTCCAGCCGCCGGCCGGCACAGATATGCTGACACTGAAGGAATAGACGCCCATGAAACACGAAATAAATGATGATCGAAAACCGGCATTGCAGCGCCGGATCCGGGAACTGGCGGCAGGGAAAAACGCCGTGATTCTTGCCCACAACTACCAGCCGCCGGAAATCCAAGACATCGCCGACCTGTGTGGGGATTCCCTTGAACTGAGCATCCGGGCCGCCGAGACTGCGGCAGATATCATCGTGTTCTGCGGAGTTCATTTCATGGCTGAAACTGCATCCATCCTCTCGCCGGACAAACAGGTGCTGCTGCCGAAGACCGACGCGGGATGCCCAATGGCCGACATGGTGACAGTCGCAGACCTGGCGGCCCGGATCACCAAAAACCCGGCCATGCCCGTCGTCACCTATGTCAATTCAACCGCGGCCGTCAAGGCACTGAGCTCTATCTGCTGCACCTCGGCCAACGCCGTCGAAGTCGTCAACAGCCTTGAGACAGGTGAGATCCTCATGGTGCCGGACCGGAACCTGGCCGCCTGGACCGCGTCCAAGACCGGAAAAACCATCCATGCATGGCCGGGATATTGCCCGATTCACGACCGACTGACGCCGGCCGAAGTGATGCAGCAGAAGCAGGCTCACCCCGAAGCGGTGTTCATGGCTCACCCGGAATGCCGGGATGAGGTTCTGTCTCTGGCCGACCTGGTGACCAGCACATCAGGCATGCTTCGCCATGCGCGGGAATCCGGCAGCGACAGCTTTATTGTCGGCACGGAAATCGGACTGCTCCATCCGCTGCAAAAGGAAAATCCGGAAAAAATCTTTTATCCGGCGTCCGCCGGAATGATCTGCCCGGACATGAAAAAAATTTCCCTGGCCGACGTTGCCGCATGTCTTGAAACCCTCAGCGGCGAGGTCAGGGTCCCGGCGGACATCCGTGAGCCCGCGTATGAAGCGGTACGGAAAATGATCGCCCTTTCCTTATGATGCCTCGAGTTTCAGACCGGCATGGATATCGTCCGGACCGGCCGTGTAAAGTGTATCCAGAAACGCGGTGAAAAAACTTCCGGGCCGGTCACTGACCTTTATCGCCAGATCTCCGCACAGCCCGTAAAATCCATGGGCTGCGGCTGCGGCGGTAAGGAGATCGCCTTCGGCCACTGCGCAAAAGGCCGCAGTCACGGCGCTCAAACCGCATCCGATTCCGGTCACCCGGGTCATGAGCGGATGACCGTTTGATACGTATAGCGTTCGGCCGCCGTCCGTAATACAGTCTCTTTCACCTGAAATGGCGATGATGCAATCCATTTCCCGGGCCAAGGGCATGGCTGTGTCGGCCACCTCCCGGCTCATGGCCAGGGAAGAATCCACCCCTCGGGTTTTAATGTCAGATGATGTCAGGGAAAGAACTTCCGAAGCATTGCCCCGCAGGACGGAAATTTTCGCTTCACGTATAATCTTTCGCGTCATCTCCGTTCGCAGGCGCGTGGCGCCGGACCCGACCGGATCGAGAATAACGGGAATGCCTCTTGCATTGGCCGTTTGGGCCGCAAGGATCATGGATGCCACCCATTCCTCATCCAGAGTGCCGATATTGACCACCAGGGCGTGGGCCAGAGAGGCCATTTCCGCAACCTCGGCCCTGCAGTGGGCCATGACCGGGGACGCGCCCAGGGCCAGCAGGATATTGGCTGATGAATTCATCACCACGAAATTGGTAATGTTGTGCACCAGAGGCGAGGTTTCCCGGATACTGGAAAGCAGATCTGCGGTATAGGTTTTGATATCCATTCCTGCGATTCCTCCATCGGTTTCGGATTGGCCGATGCGTGGGCGGGGCAGTGACGACACCTGCCTGCCGGCGGGCACATGTGATCAGAGGATCTCGATGGCCGCCGCCATGGAAATTCCGCCGCCGCCGCACAGGGTGGCCATCCCCAGGGTTTTGCCCTGCTTGCGCATGGCATAAATCAAAGAGACCATGATGCGCGCGCCCGTGGAGCCCACCGGATGGCCCAGGCCGATGCCGGAGCCGTTCACGTTGGTGATCTCCCGGTTCAGACCCAGATCTTTTTCGCATCCCAGGTACTGGGCCGCAAACGCTTCATTGAGTTCGATCAATTCAAAATCACCAAGCTTTAATCCGCCTCTGTGCAGCAGATTATTGACCGCCGGAACCGGAGAAAGCCCCATGATGGTAGGATGGCAGGCGCCTTTTCCCGTGGCCTTGATCCGGGCGATGGGTGTCAGACCCAAATCCCGGGCCTTGTCGGCCGACATGATGATCATGGCCGTGGCCCCGTCGTTAAGGCCGCTGGAATTGCCCGCCGTAACCTTGCCGATCTTGGGAATAAACGCCGCCGGCAGTTTCTGGAGATCCGCCATGGTCAGGCCCGGCCGGAAGTGTTCGTCCTTGTCGAACATGATGGGATCTTTTTTCCGCTGGGGTACGGGAACGGGCACGATTTCGTCGGCAAAATCGCCTTCCTTTGTGGCCCTTTCCGCGTTGTTGTGGCTGCGTAGGGCTACCTCATCCATTTCCTGACGGCTGATATCCTGCATCTGTGCGATAAATTCCGCAGTATGGCCCATGATATAGGGTTTGCCCACAAACATGGAGGCCGGTTCCTTTGTGGCATCCACTGGCCCGCCCGCGGCAAAGGGGATCACGTGGGAACCGCAATGAAGCCTGCGGATCACCGAATCCACGAACACCTGATCCTGCAGCCGGCATCCCCAGCGGGCCGCCGGCACTTCATAAGGTGCGGAAGACATGTGTTCGACACCGCCGGCAAGAATAACGTCGGCCATGCCCGCCTGGATCATGGCCATGCCCGAAAGAGTGGCCTCCATGCCGGAAATGCAGACCCGGTTGATGGTGACCGCCGGAACGGAATCCGGAATCCCGGCCAGAAGCGCGCCCACCCGGGTCACGTTTAAGGTATCGGTGGGGTCCATGCAGCACCCGAAACGTACATCATCAATGATGGCCGAATCGATCCCGGCCCGCTTCACCGCTTCCTTCATGACCACGCTTGCCAGGGTGGCGGCGTTTAAATCCTTCAATGTTCCGCCGAAAGCCCCGATGGCCGTCCGGCATGCTGAAACAATTACCACTTCCTTCATGTTTTCTCTCCTTATGTATTGTGAATCCGTCATCGTTGGCGATTTCGTGAAAAAATTTTGCGAGCGCGATTGAGCTTTTTCGGATAAAGAGAAGCGAGCAAACCCTTTTCACGAAACCAACTATAAATATAACCGAAAAAAGTCGGTTTTTGAGCGAAATCGTGGATTTCGCGAAAATCGCGCCCCGAAAGACGCTCAAGCGAAAAATCCGACTTTTTTCTGGACCGTCAACATTATTTACACAATCCGACAAAGCGCTTGAATCCCGGTATCCGATAGCGTATGCACGAAATCGAACGGCTCCTGACGCTTTTGGATTATATCCATATGAACCTGTTTGAAATTTTAATGATCTCCGTTGGCCTGGCCATGGATGCCTTTGCCGTATCCGTTGCCGCCGGCACCTCCGGAAAGCTTGCCGGGAAGCGGGCCGTTTTCCGGATCTCCTTTCATTTCGGGCTGTTTCAGGCCTTCATGCCAATCATCGGCTGGGCCGCGGGAATTACCGTGGCCCATCTCATATCAGCGGTGGATCACTGGATCGCCTTCGGACTGCTTGCCTTTGTGGGCGGCCGGATGATCCATTCGGCCATGCAGACGGATATGGAAACCTTTCAGGCCGACCCGTCCCGGGGCGCCAGCCTGGTCCTGCTGTCGGTGGCCACCAGCATCGACGCCCTGGCCGTGGGCCTGAGCCTGGCCATGATCAACGTGTCCATCTGGTATCCCTGCGTGATCATCGGCCTGGTCACGGCCGCCATGTCGGTGATCGGAATCCGGGCGGGCCGTTATTTCGGCAAAAAACTCGGTCTCCGCATGGCGTTTGTCGGCGGCGTGATCCTGATCCTCATCGGTTTTAAAATACTCGTTTCACACCTGGCGGCGTGATCTGGATGCCATTTCAAAACCTCGAATCTAAGGAGCCGTGATTTCAAAACAAATTCCGATTCACATTCAGGCCGCGGCGATCCATGCCGCCATGCGGCCGGTTTCCTTCGACTGCCAGTCCGGCGACACCCGCCGCCGGATAAACCTGCCGTAGAGGGCATATACCAGGGAGAGGGCTTTTTCGTATAAAAAAATTTTCTCCAGAACCGCGCCCTCCATTTCGTCCTGGGATTCGATCCGGCCGGTTTCCGGCGGTTTCAGGCTGCTGATGTTAAGGCTTTCCCCCTTGAGATGAAACCGCCATTCCCCGTCACCGATGGTGGCCACCAGGCTGATTTCGGTCACCTTGGCCCCTTTTTTCAGGGCCGTCACCCCTTCCTCGAAACCGGCACCGTCGCCCTTAATGGTAATGGTCTCATCCCGGTTGTGGCTGCTGTTTTCCAGCACCACCCGGCTGCCGACATAAATATCGACCAGATCGGTGATGCCTTCCATCAGGTTCTCTTTATCGGTATCGATCATAAACCAGAGCCAGGTAAGAAACTCGTGTCCCAGAAACTTATAACGGTTATAGGCCACGGATACGTCAAGCATGACCGCCTCCCTCCTGCATATGCGTGGCCGACAGTTTCATCAGCACATCTTTTTCATAGGATTTCAGATCACAGAGATGTTCCGCCGCGGTATAGGGAAACATGCGGACAATGGAAATCTTGAAGGATTTGGTGAACAGGGTTTCTAAAGCCTCATTTGCGGCCTTGAGGTTGGAAAAAAACCAGAGGTCTTCGGCCTCATAGTGCCATACCAGGTCATAAACATGGGGAACCGCCGGTATCCGGACCAGAAGCCGGCGGAAGACCTCCTCCTTGAGTTCGGCTTTTTCCATGCGGGACAAGGTATTGCGCTCGGTTTTGGCCAGGCGGCCGGCCACAGCCGCCTCCAAATGTTTTTTTAAAATTTTGGCGGGAACGGTTTTTTTGTCCATGCGCAGGGAAAAGACAAAGGCCGTGCCGTAACCAATGGATGTAGCTTCGAAATCCGGCTGAAACGGGGTTTCCAGCGGGGTCCACCCCACGCTCTGCTCCACGGGATCATTGTCGATATCCCGGATGGCGTTTTGTTTCAAATTTTCCCTTACATATTCAAGGGCGGCCTCGGGCAGCCGGCCAGTTACCCGATACCGGGTGATGGATACGCTTGACGATAACAGGCTCATTCGATTTCATTCCTTTCAAAAAGTCTTTCATTAACCGTTAATGCGCTGGAGAGGCAAGGATTTTTTCCGGTTTGGACGGAAGAAAAAAAGGAACAACGCGGGCCGTGCTTTCAAAAACATACTTAACCATGATGGCAAACGATGATCAAATAAAAACGCATGCCGGGCCGGGCAAAATTTTTCTGTATAAACTCAGCCCGGCCTGATATGGAGGGGTCATGAGATTTATCGCCGATCTGCATATTCATTCACGGTTTTCCCGGGCCACGGCCAAAAGCCTGGATTTTGAAAATCTCTACATGGCGGCCCGCCTCAAGGGGATCACCGTGGTGGGCACCGGGGATTTCACCCATCCGGCATGGTTTGCTGAAATCGGCCAGGCCCTTGTCCCGGCCGAACCCGGTCTGCTCAAGCTCAAAGACGAACTGGAAGCCGCATGCGAAAAACAACTCCCGTTTCGCGCGCCCGGCACCGTCCGCTTCATGCTGAGCTGCGAGATCAGCAATATCTATAAAAAAGCCGACAAAACAAGGAAACTGCATCACCTGGTCTTTCTTGACGACCTGGAATCCGCGGCCCGGTTCAATGCACGGCTGGATAAAATCGGCAACATCAAATCCGACGGACGGCCCATCCTGGGCCTGGATTCACGGGATCTCCTGGAAATCCTTCTGGAAACCTCGGATGCGGGGTTCCTGGTGCCGGCCCACATCTGGACCCCCTGGTTTTCAGTGTTCGGCTCCAAATCAGGATTTGATGCCATACGAGACTGTTTCGAGGATCTGACACCGCATGTTTTCGCCCTTGAAACCGGGCTGTCATCAGATCCGCCCATGAACTGGCGGGTGGGCGATATCGACGGTCTGACACTTATATCCAATTCCGATGCCCATTCCCCGGCCAATCTCGGCCGGGAGGCCAATCTTTTCGACACGGACCTGTCGTATCCGGCTATTAAAGAAGCCCTGAAAACCGGAGACCCGTCCCGTTTTCTGGGAACCATGGAATTTTTCCCGGAAGAAGGTAAATATCACCAGGACGGACACCGGAAATGCAACGTGAACCTGCATCCTGCCCAAGCCCGGCAATACAAGGGCATCTGCCCGGAATGCGGACATCCCCTGACCCTGGGCGTGCTCCACCGGGTGGAAGAAATGGCCACCCGGCCCGAAGGGGAAAAACCCTCCAAAACACACCCTTTTTACAGCATCATCCCGTTAACGGAAATCCTCTCGGAAATCGCCGGATGCGGCCCCAAAAGCAAAAAAGTCGGCGATCTCTGCGCCCGGGCCGTCAAGCGCCTGGGACCGGAACTCGACATCCTGCACGGCATGCCCATCGACAGGATCGCAACCGGCGGCATCCCTCTGCTCGACGAAGCCGTCCGCCGGATGCGGGAAGGCCGGATCCATATCGCTGCCGGCTTTGACGGCGAATACGGGCGCATCACCCTGTTCACGCCTCAGGAGCGGGATCGGCTTATGGGCCGGCAATCCCTGTTTGCCGGAAATACCCATGAAAAACCGGCCCCGGCCAGGCCGTCGCATATGGTCAAGCCGATGGCTGCCGAGGCGCGGATACCGGCGGCAAAAATACAGGCGGAACCGGAAACGAATACGGCGACGATGGTGGCGGAACCAGCATCGGATTTCTTGAATGCCGCGCAAAATGCCGATGCCGCATCTTCGCCGGCATCCTCAGACGAAACCGATATCTTAGACGGTCTCAATGGAGCCCAGGCTCAAGCGGTCACCCACGAACATGGCCCGCTGATCATCATCGCGGGTCCGGGAACCGGCAAGACCCGAACCCTGGCCTGCCGGATCGCATGGCTGATCCGGCATTGCCGGGTCAGTCCCGAAAACATCCTGGCCGTGACCTTTACCAACAAAGCGGCCCAGGAAATGACCGAACGCCTCGAATCTCTTCTGGGCTGCGGCAGCGCCCTTCCCATTGCCGCCACTTTTCATGGCTTCTGCTTGAAATTGTTGAAAGAAAACGACATCAACGGCCATTTCACCGTGATCGATGACGACGATCAGTCCGCCCTAGTCGCCGAAGCGGTCCGCACCGTGCGGCAGCAGGGATTTCAGATCACCCTTTCCACGAATGCCGTCGGAGACCGCATCGCAGCCGCCAAGCAGAAAATCCTTTCCCCAACCGAAGACCTGACCGACGTCGCGGACGGCATGGACCCTGCTGATCTTTCCGCGGTATATGCCACCTACCAGCGATTACTCCAGGTCCAGCGACTCATGGATTACGAGGATCTCATTTTTCACGCCGTTTGCCTGCTGGAGGAAGACGCCGATATCCAACGGCATTACCGGGAACGCTATCCTTATATATTCGTGGATGAATACCAGGATCTCAACCACGGTCAATATCGCATCACCCGGGCACTTGCGCCCGCGGACGGCAATATTTTCGTCATCGGTGATCCGGACCAGTCCATCTATGGATTCCGGGGGGCAAGCGCCGCCTATTTCCAGCAATTTGCCTCGGATTATCCTTTGGCCGCACAGATATACCTGACCCGGAACTACCGGTCCGATGAGACCATTCTGGCCGCGTCCCACCAGGTGATCCACGCCCACAGCCTCGCCCCCGGAGCCAATCGCCTGCAATCCGGCATCCGCAACGGCGTGCGCGTTCAGATCCGGGAAGCTGCCTCGGAAAAATCCGAGGCCGTTCTCATCGGTAAAATCATCGAAGCCCAGATCGGCGGCACGGGTTTTCATTTCAACGATTTCAACAAAAGCGCCGGCGAACCTGCCGGCATCTGCGATCGCGCCCTTTCGGATTTTGCCGTTCTCTTTCGAACCAAAACCCAGTGCGAGGTATTTGCGCAGGTTTTTTCCGCCGCGGGCATTCCCTTTCAGGTCGCCAGCCGTGAAAACGCCTTTGCGCGGCCGGCCATCCGGGCATGGACGGCCCTGTTTAAAATCATCGAAGGGTACGGGACCTATCATGATTTTGCGCAATTCAACGCATCGCAGGACCAACGGCTGTCCCGCGGGGATCTCGATGCGCTCATGGCCTGGGGGCTGGACCGGCGCCTCCCGTTGAGCGGCATGCTGTTCGAAGCCAGGCGGACCCATATTGATCCACTGAGCTCTGCCGGCGCAAAACGATTGCGGGACATCCTCGACCGGATCGACGAAAACGCGGAAAAAACCGCCGGCCGGACCGTCCGGGAAAAACTGGCCTTCCTCCTGGAGCGATTCAAATCCCCCCGGATGGATGAAACCGACACTGCAACACGGGATGCCGTCGACCATATTCTCGACATGGCAGGGGCCTTTGATGAACAGACTGAAACTTTTATTGAAGCCGCCTGCTTAAAACGCGACCCGGACCTGTTTGACGCACGCAGCCAGAAGGTCGCCCTGATGACGCTGCATGCCGCCAAGGGCTTGGAATTTCCCGTAGTTTTTGTCGCCGGGTGCGAAAACGGTTTCATTCCTCTGACCCCGAAAGGCGCAAAACGAACGGACCTGGATGAAGAACGCCGCCTCTTTTATGTGGCCATGACCCGGGCAAAAGAGGCGCTCTATCTGACCTTCGCCCGGAAACGACGGGTTTACGGGATCATGGAAACCAGGGAGCTTTCGCACTTTGTCGCCGATATCGAAAAGCAGCTTCTCAAGGCCGAAAGCCAGGAAACTCGGAGTGTGAAAAAAGGACCGGTTCAGTTGAACCTGTTTTCCTGAATACGGGACGTCTCATCCAAAAACCCGGTTGAAGCGTACTTGTTTTTCTGTCATTATTGAATTTCTCCAAAGACTTCTTACTATGGTTGGGTAGCAATACTTGGTCCTCTGTATTAGATGGTGACGTGATGCAACAAGCTATGTCATGCACGGTATTTTCCGCCATGCAACAGGGACCGAGGGCCGTCCAGGAGGATTGTATCATCAACGGCCGTGGACTCTGCCAAGAACACCAGTTGGAGGACATGGCGGAATTTACTACCGACCGCCTGGTGCTGGCCGTTTGCGACGGCATGGGGGGGCATGCACACGGTGACGAGGCCAGTCATTTTGTCTGCGGGGAATTTAAAACCCGGGTTTCCGGTGCGATCCCCGGATCCGCTCACATCACCGGAATTCTTTGGGATATCCAGGCGTCCGCATGCCGGCGCCTGCATCAGAACTGCGGGACCACCATTGCCGGTCTGGTGGCCGAAAAAGGGAAGGTCTTTGTTTTCAACGCCGGCGACAGCCGTATCTATAAATTTACGGAAGCGGGCATTCAAAATCTTTCCCGTGACCATACGCTCGTGCAGGAACTGGTGGATAAATCCTTTATCTCGCGGGAAGCCGCCGACCGTCACCCACTGAAAAATCTTGTCGATTTCGGGATCGGACCGGTTTTTGATGCGGCATGGGGCCAGCATGATATTCACATGCTTTCCGAAGACCTGGTTGCCGGGGCTACCTATCTGCTCTGCACGGACGGCTTGACCAGCGTCATGAGCGACCGGGAAATCAATCAATGTCTGATGCCGTCCCCCGTCGAAAAGGGTCCCGCCCTTGCCAGCACGGCAATGGGAAAAGAACTGATCGATAACACCAGTTTCATTATCGTCCGGATAAAATAACGATATGGAAGAGATCATCAAAAAATGCCTGCCGACCTATGAAGTGGTCAGAAAAGTCGGCGAAGGTGTTTACGGAACGGTTTATCATATCAAAGACAACCTGAAGGAGCGGGCCGTCAAGGTGGTCCCCATCATGGTGGAGCGGTCCTTCTCATACCGGACGGAAAAAGATCTGGATTCCAAAATTTCCCACGATTTTTACGCAGTGCAGGAATATTACGGAAAAATTAAGGGCGAAGGCGTCATCGAAATCCATGATTTCCACCTCGTGGACAAGCACGTATCCCGCCAGGAAGCCAAGGCGTATCTGATCATTCTGATGGAGTACTGCCCTGACAACCTCACCAATCTTGTCCTCGACAATTATCCGCTGCCCCCGGAACAAGCACGGCGGATCATGCTGGAACTGGCTGAAATTTTAAACCGCCTCTCCGGCAGGACCAAGGACGCCTTCATCGTCAAGGATCTGAAACCATCGAACCTGCTCGTCAACCGGGATGGCCGCCTGGTCATCGGCGACCTGGGCGGACTGCAACGGGTCAGCAGCATATCGACATCGGCCCACGCCCAGTTCACCCCCAACTGGTCCGCGCCGGAACTGATCATAAACAGCGAATCCGCCGGGGTCACCAGCCTGGTTTATTCTTTCGGTTTTGTTTCCTATTTCATCTGGTTCGGATCACTTCCCTATGAAAAAGCCGATTTCACCGAGCGGACCCGGCTGATCCGGGAGCGCGGCCTCCTCTTTGGCCGAAAGGACATCCCCTACAACATCCAAGGTCTGATTGACCGATGCCTGCAGTTTCATCCCGGAGACCGGCCGGAAAATTTCATGGAGATCATCGAGATCATCAACAGCGGGAAACGGCTGGCCACCGACAGCGTCATTGCCATGGCCCCTGGCCCGCCCGCGGCGCCTGCGGCACCCACCACACCCGTAAAGCTCTCAACCTCCGCTGAGCCGGCTGTGCCCACCATGCAAAACGCTGAATCCGTTGCCTCATATACGCCAATCTCACCCGCTGTGCCCATTTTGGACATGTTGTATCCCGGGAATGAGGGCGATGGCATTACCGCCGGTCTCATGCAGGAAAATAAACCCGCACCGACCCGGCGCAACGCGAAAACACCCGGTGAAATGCACAAAACAGGCGACACATGGGTGGAACCGGTAACGGCGATGGTTTTTGCCTGGATCCCTTCCGGCAGTTTCAGCATGGGGGCCGGCAAATGGGACGACGAGGGGAGCAAGGACGAATTCCCGGTTCACGAGGTCGATATTGACGGATTCTGGATGGGAATATACCCGGTCACCCAGGCGCAATGGGAAACGGTCATGTCCAATCCCATCCTTAAAAAAGTCCGTCCCAACAATCCGTCCTGGTTCAAAATGGGAAAAGCCCACCCGGTGGAACAGGTCTCCTGGCATGACGCCCAGGAGTTCATCCAGAAGCTGATCTCGGCAAACAAGGGGCAATATCACTTCCGGCTTCCCACCGAGGCCGAATGGGAATACGCGGCGCGCAGTTGCGGCCGACCGGAAAAATACGCGGGCGGAAAAAATTTCGAGACATCCGCCTGGTATTCGGCCAACAGCGGCATGACCACCCGGCCCGTGGGCGGCAAACTGCCCAACGGCCTGGGGCTTTATGACATGAGCGGCAATGTCTATGAATGGTGCCAGGATACCTATGGCGAAACCGCCTATCGCAAGCACGGCCGCAACAACCCTGTGCTCACCGGAGAAGGGATCAAAAGGGTCATCCGCGGGGGGAGCTGGTCCAACTCACCCCATGAAATCCGATGCGCCTACCGGGCCAGCGTCAACCCGGATTTCAAGGGGAATTACCTGGGGTTCCGGCTGGTGATGACGCCAGTGAGCCGGAGGAAATCGGTAGGGTGACCTACTC
>CAYZXZ010000028.1:0-19200 GCA_964481615.1 uncultured Desulfobacteraceae bacterium
GCCGAGATGCTCAGCTACGCACCCGACCTCACCTCCATGACCGGCGGCCGCGGCATCTTTTTTCTCAAATTTTCCCACTATGATGAAATGCCGACCCAACTAGCCCAAAAAATCATCGACGCCGCCAACGCCGCCAAAAAATAGAAAAAGCGGTTTTCATCCCAAACAAAACGAAGCGGCCGGTCCCGGTTTGATCGGGGCCGGCTGTTTCGTTTCGTCCGGAGTAGAAAGAAATTGGGGAATCAAGCGCCTTACATTCTAGTATGCGCGGCCGTTGTAGAGGAAGTCGCCGGGCTGAAGACCCGTATGGACAAAATGGAGAACGACACAGCGGGATTTGCCGGTCAAACTTTTTCCGGCCGGATCAGCGGCATGGAAGTGACGCTTCTGGTCACCGGTCCCGGCATGGTGAATTCGGCCCACGCACTCACGGCCGTTATTGAACGCCGTCGGCCACGGCTGATCATCCAGACCGGATGTGCCGGCGCTTTTGAGGAATCCGGGCTGCGAATCGGCGATATCGGCGCGGCAACGGAAGAAATCGATGTTCAGCTCGGCATTGAACCCGAAGCTGCGGACCGGTTTCCGCCGGTCCGAGATCTCCCCTTTCCCGTTCTGAAAACCGATGCCGGGGATGTTTTTAATCGTTATCCGGTGGACGCTCAGTGGACCGACATCGCATATAAACATTTATGCCAGGTCTTTGCCGCATCCGATATCCGCATCCGCAAAGGCCCTTTTATCACGGTATCGACGATTACAGCTACGGATGCCCGGGCAAAACAGCTCCATAATACGCACCGGGCCTGCATGGAGCAGATGGAAGGCTCCGCTTCAGCCCATGTTGCCGCAGGTTACCGGATTCCTTTCATAGAAATCCGTTCCGCCGCCAACCAGGTGGGCCACAGGGACAGGAAAAATTGGAATCTATCCCTATCATATAAAAATATATCTATGGCAGTTTATGAATTTATTCAAATTATTAAATTTTAATACATAAAGTATTACATTAATAAATATTTTATGTGATGAGAAATAAAAATTAATTTTTTATTTACACTGAAGCCCTTCATTTCATGACCATGCAAAATAAACTTTCACTGGCCTATAGTACCTGCCCCAATGATACCTTTATTTTCGACGCATTGGTCCACGGCAGAATCGATTCGGGCGGTCTGGAATTTGACATTGTGCTCGCGGATGTGGAGCAGTTGAACCAGGCAGCCGGAGCCGGCGTATATGATATATCCAAGCTGTCGGTGGCGGCATTTGGACATGTTTCAGAGACCTATGGGATGTTGAGCGCGGGAGCGGCTCTGGGAAGGGGCTGCGGCCCGCTGCTGGTGGCACGGAAAGGTACGGTATTATCTGCGATTTCCGAAAAAAAAATTGCCGTGCCCGGAATGTGGACCACGGCGTATCTGCTCCTGGCACTTTTTATGGACGATTTGCCTGATGTCGCGACCATGACCTTTGATCAAATCATGCCCGCGGTGCAATCCGGAAAATTTGACGCCGGCGTAATCATCCACGAAGGACGGTTCACCTATGAAAACTATGGCTTGACCTGTCTTGCGGATCTTGGGCAGTGGTGGGAGTCATTCAGCGGGCTTCCCATTCCTTTGGGATGCATTGCCATCCGCCGGGACTTCGGTGCGGAAACGGCCCGGCAGATGACAGCGGCCATTCAAGCAAGCATCGCTCATGCCCGCCGGTACCCTGATAACGCCATGCCCTATATCCGGTCACATGCACGTGAAATGGACGAAGAGGTAATTCGCCAACATATTGCGCTCTATGTCAATGACTTCTCGATGGATCTTGGCACGGAAGGCATCGCCGCCGTCAGCAAATTACTGAATCTTGCCCGTCAAAAAGGCATCGTTCCCGCGATCAATCCGCCCATCCTGGCCGATTGATCGCTGCAAAAGACCTGGAGGATGCTTTCGCCGGGAAGTATTTTGCTGTTCAAAAAAGAGGGATTGATCACCGATTTTATTATCGACAACATGATGCAATGGCAATCACAGCAGATTCAACTGCACATGCTGTATCCGGACTGAGAAAAACTCACTTTTGGTTTGGGGGAATTTGAATGATGATTATGGCAGACGTTTAATTCGCACATGCTGATCTGCCACCTTATCACACCATTGATAATCCCCGGAAAGATACATGTTGGCAAGCCGGTTAAATTCTAACGCCTGATGTTTGTTTTTTTTCATCACCCAGGCTTCGGCCATGTAATAATAGGTTTCCCCGTTTCCCGGGTACACGGAAAGAGCCCGTTCGAAAACGCCAAGCGCCTGATCGGGCTTGCCTTTGTCTAAATAATTTTTCCCCTGTTCCACAAGATTGGCGGTTGCCATCATGCGGGCACTCGGTTTCAGCTCGGGTCTCTGGACTGTTTCGGGCAGTTGCGCTACTTCAGGCGCCATGACTGCTTTGGGTGGTTGGGCCTGAGGGGAAACCGGTTCAACCCTTTCAAGTTTTCCGTGAGACTGCACGTGCCTCTCGGGAAAGGTTTCCGGCAGAGGTCTTTTCATGCTGCATCCGAAGGCAAACAGTATGATGCAGGCACATAAAATTAAAATTTTCAGTTGTTTTAATTTATTATTCAACAAATTCTCCAATCTTTTTGAACCATTTTCCAAAGGGCAGCCGTGATTCATGAAGGGTGCACTCTTTCGTCGGCGCATTACCTGCTAAAAAATATTCCTTTATTGTATCCGGGCAGCCGTGATCAGGCAGGGCCAGCATGCCGCTGTCCAGGCAGATTTCTTTCTGGACGATTCCCGGCGGGGTCATGAACCAGCTCTCCGAAACATACTGCGGAATGGCGAGCATCAGGTCCGCCCAGACTGGGAGCGCAGCGCGGCCGCCGGACACATAAACCGGATCACCATTATCAAACCCCACCCAGATAAGCGCCAGAATGTCCGGGGTGTAGCCGACAAACCATGCATCCCGAAAGTCATTGGTGGTCCCTGTTTTTCCGGCCACCGGGAACCAGATTCCTTTACTGCGCAAGGATTTTGCCGTACCGCCCTCGACCGCGCTGCGGAGCAGATCCGTAACCAGAAACGCCTTTTCCGGTGGAATCGCCCGTTCGATGTTCATATGGCGCTGCTCCAAAAGATTCCCGGTTTCATCCATGATTTCTTTTAGGGAAAGGGGGTAGGGCAGCACGCCCTCTGCGGCAAACGTGCAGTAGGCGCGGGCAATTTCAAGGGGGATCATTTCAAATGATCCAAGAGCCAAAGAAGGATATGGCTTAAGCGCTGTTGTGAATCCAAACGGCTGGACCACATCCAGAATATGGTCCAGTCCGGTCCGCATGGCCAGATCCACTATCGCCCGGTTATAGGAGTGCTGGATGGCGGTGCGGAGGCTCACATCCATCGCGGAGGTTGGCTCGAAATTTTGCGGCTCCCATTTTTTATTATCAAATTCATAGGTTTTGGGAGCGTTTGATAATCGGGTAACAGCCGTAAACTTATCCAGAGCCGCCAGTGCCACAAATGGTTTAAAGAGACTTCCCGGCTGTCGTCTGGCCTTTGCTGCCCGGTTGAACTGGCTTTCAACATAATTCCTGCCGCCGACCATGGCCAGAATATAGCCGGTTTTCGGCTGCAGGACCACCACCGCTCCCTGCAGCTTACGGGTCGGGTCGTCGCGGCGCAGTTTGGGATTCATTTTTTCAAGCCGTGCCAGACCGCTTTCCAGCGCCTCCTCAGCGGCCATCTGAACCTGGGTGTCCAGCGTGGTATAAATGGAAAGTCCCATGCTCGCCAGATCACCGGGCGAATACATCGTGGTGAGCTGTTCGGACAGATAATCCACAAAATACGGCGCTTTTTTGCCAGACACCCGATATCCGGAGGTGACCACCGGTTGCGCCTTATACTTCTTAAGTTCCGCGGCTGAAATCCACCGGTTGTCGCACATTTCCTCCAACACCCAGTTTCTCCGGTTGCGGCACCGCTCCTTGTTTATATAAGGGGAATAATTATTCGGGCCTTTGATCAAACCCGCAAGGATCGCGGATTCCGACGGAGTAAGATCATTCACCGGTTTGCCGAAATAAAAGGAAGCGGCTTCTCCCACGCCGTTGATGGAAACAGACCCTTTCTGGCCAAAATAGATTTCATTGAGATAAATCTCCAGAATTTCTTCTTTCTGAAATCGGGCTTCAAGCAAAAGGGCGATCAGGAGTTCCTTGAATTTCCGGGTCAGTGTTCTTTCCGGCGTCAAAAAATAATTTTTAGCAAGCTGCTGGGTCAGCGTTGAGCCCCCCTGACGGACCCTGCCGTGACGCAGGTTGACCCAGGCCGCGCGCAGCAATCCTCTGAGGTCCACCCCATGATGCGCAAAAAAACGGCTGTCTTCTGCCGCAAGCACCGCATGTACCAGATGCTGGGGAACATCATTAGTAGAAACAAGCTGGCGTTTTTCCCGCTGAGGCCCGAAAAAGAACATGATATTCTCCGGATCCAGTTCCAGCAGCGGCAGGTTTTCCTGCGTATCCATCCGGCTGATGCTCCGGATGCTATTATTGTCATATTGAATGGTCACCGGAAATCCTTCCCGCTGATGCTGCGGGGTTTTCAGATCGTTTAAAAAAATCGAGACACTGTCTTCCCGTAACTGCATTTCTCCCTTTTCCTTTGGGATGCGGTCGACGCTTCGATAGTCGAGCCGGCTGAGCTTATCCAGAAAAAGGGTTTTCTTGATCCGTTCCCCTGGATACAGGAGCGTGGTGTCCGAATAGACAGTGGAAGGAATGCTCCATCTTCGCGAAGCAAAACGGTTTTCGATGCTGACAAATAGATAAAACATGTAAACCACAATAAAGACAGACACCAGAAGGCTTACTGCCAGAGTAAATTTAAAGATTCGCCATGGCCGTTTTTTAGTGGCCGCTTTTTTTTTGAGCTTTTTTTTCATTATTTAAAAACTTTTCCAGTAAATATAGACGGTATTATCTGCGATTTCCGAAAAAAAAATTGCCGTGCCCGGAATGTGGACCACGGCGTATTTGCTCCTTCAGAGTCCAGATTCTTACAAAGTTGCGGAAACGATCGCCTGATCCTCAAAAACCGGTTTCCTTTTGATGATGCCATGATCGTGAAGTCCGGCGAAAAATGTGGTCAGACCTTTACATTCGGGCTCCCGGAAATCGTAATACATGCAGTCATAATACTGTTTGCTTAAATCCACGCTGATGCCGAGTTTGCGGGCTGCGGTTTCCGCAATGGCCGAGATGTTTTTCAATCCTTCAGCCTTGGATCGCAGCAGGGCATTAAGGATGGCTGCCACGGTCTTGGGTTGCTGCTCAGCAACGGCCCGGCGGACTACCCATACGGCAAAGACAAAAGGCAGACCCGTGATGGTATTCCATTCCTCGCACAAATCCCATGTATAAGGAAAACATTCCCGCCAGGGGTGTTTCAGGGCTGCATCTCCGATCACCAGCCCGGCGTCGTCTTCCGGACTGAGATCGTTCGGATGCAGCACAGTGCCTGTTACGAAACGGGGCGTGATATCACGATGAGCGAAGAGATATTGGATCAGATCCGCGGCAGCAGCAGAGTGACGGGTCAGTATCACGGTCCGGCCTTCCAGGTCCTCAAAGGGAAACCGACTGACCAGCAGCACGCTCATGACCTTCCCGAAACAGGCGATAGCAAGGTTCGGCAGAATCAGCCATTCATCAAAATTCCGGGCATAAGCCGATGACGACACCGCGCTGATATCAAGACGGTTTTCCGCCATCATCCGGTTCAAGTCGGCCGGCGGCCGGGAGATCACTTCCGTGTTAAAGGACGATTGCTCCGGGGTAAAATCATAATAGACTGGATCAACATTGATATACTCGATCCGGCCGACGCGCACCGCAGGCGGCAACATTGAAGGCAACTTGCTATATTTGTTCATCATATTATATTTAATGTCAATTCAGACCGGACTTCCAAGGAACTTTTTTGAATTTCCTGTCCGCAAAAATACCGCGAAGCGGGGTAAACAGCTTTTTACGATTTCATCAAATTTTCAAAATTTCAACATTTAGAATTTTTATAAAGCCGTCAAGTCGAACCAACCGGCACGACATCCGGTCGGTCATGCACCAAAACCTCCATTACTTCTGCGAGGTTTGTTGCATGAATCGGCACATAAATCAAGCCGGCAATAAAACCGGGGCGAAGGCTGCCGAGAACATCGCCCAGACCTAACGCCGCAGCGCCGTTGCAGGTGACCATGGCCAGCATATCCGATGGTGCGATGTCGGGAAAAGATTTTGCCGAAAATGCAATTTCAGCCCAAAGTGACGCATCGGGATTGCTTGCCGGACTGTCGGTGCCGAGACAGGGTTTGATGCCGGCGTTTAGCATGGCGGGCAGGTTGGGGAGGCGGCCGTGAAGCCGCATATTGCTTTGCAGACACAGGCAGACCTTTACTTTTCGTTTGGCCAGCATCCGGATATCATTCTGATCGGCCCGCACCAGGTGAACGGCGAGGGTGCGGTCATCCAATAAACCAAGAGTGTCCGCGTATGCCACGGCTGTCTGCTGTGAAAATCGGCATGCGGAAAAATCGATTCCCCGGGCCTGCAGCAATTCAGCCCAGGGACCCTTACCGGTTGCAATAAATTCCATTTCTTCGGCGGATTCGGCCAGGTGGATGGCAAAAGGCATCCGGTGTTGCCGGGTGACATCTTTTAAGTGAACCAAAAGTTCCGGGCCTGTGGTGTGGGGCGCATGACCGGCAAGGGAGACGATTTTTGCCGGTTCGATGTGCTGACACGATAAATCTTCCGCTGCGCTGCCGAGACATTCCCGAAACCAGGCGCCCAGGACCGGCAGTTCACTAAATAGGGATTCCGTGATGCCGGACGTGGAGATGTCGCCCAGAACCCGGACACCTTCGGCCAGGGATCGCCGATATCCGTCCCGGGCCGCGGGAATCAGATCCGCATCCGTAATCTTTTCCCGAAGGGCGATGACGGATTCCACCCATTCCAGGAACCCTCTGTCCAAAACGGTTTTGTCAGCGAGCGCGCAGAGTTCCATGTGCGCGTGGGCATTGACAAGGCACGGCATGAGAAGGCCAGGGCCATGATCAATAATTTCGCCGGCGTCCATAAAGGCCCTGCCCTGCCCGCTGTGACCAACCGCAAGGATACGGTCGGCCGCCGTTGCGACATATCCGTCTGGAATCAGGGTCCATGGATCGACCATGACCCATCCGGCGCGATGCGTGACAGGTTGCATGTCACCCGGCATCCGATGAGATTGTGTCGGCCCGACCGGCAAATGGCAGTGCCTGCGCGGGGTCTGTCGGCGCAACAATGCGGTAAAAGCAGTCCCGCTGCCTGACCTGATATCCGGCGTCTTCGATCAGGCGAATAATCTCGGATCGCGGCAGACGGAAGCACACGCCGGCAGCAGCCACGACGTTTTCCTCGATCATTGTGGACCCGAAATCATTGGCCCCGAAGGTCAGGGCCAACTGGGCGATTTTGTCGCCCTGAGTGACCCAGGATGCCTGAAGGTTGTCGATATTGTCCAGCATTATCCGCGAGACGGCCAGAACCCGGAGATAATCAACAGCGCCGGCCGGGGTTACGTCAATGCGCGTGTTGTTCGGCTGAAAGGTCCAGGGGATAAAGGCCGTGAATCCGCCGGTTTCATCCTGAAGAGCCCGGACGGCAATCAGGTGTTCGATGATCTGTTGCCGGGTTTCAACATGGCCGAACATCATGGTGGCGGTAGTCCTCATACCCAGATGATGGGCCGTGCGCATGACGTCCAGCCACTGGCCTGCGGAACATTTCCCCGGCGATATCTGTCGACGGACTTCATCGACCAGGATTTCGGCGCCCCCGCCGGGAATGGAATCCAGGCCCGCCGCCTTAAGCCGTTCAATGACATTTTGAACCGCAATCGCGTGTTTTTCGGATAAAAAGAAAATTTCCGGTGGTGAAAAACCATGGATATGAATGGAAAATTTCGATTTGATATACTGCAGCAGGTCTTCGAAATAATCAAGATCAAGATCCGGATGCATGCCGCCCTGAAGCAGGATCTGGGTGCCACCCATGCCCAGGGTCTCCTCGATCTTGCGATCCAGTTCAGCCCGATCGATCGCGTATCCTTCCGGATGACCCGGAGGTCTGAAAAACGCGCAGAACCGGCATCCGGAAATGCAGATATTGGTGTAGTTGATGTTCCGGTCGGACACAAAGGTCACCAATGGTTCCAGATGGCGTTGCCGCCGAATGGCGTCGGCAAGAAAGGCAAGTCCGTGCAGATCTGACGATGATAGGAGAAAAAGGCCTTCCTCTTCGCTGATGCGCAGGCCCTTTTCGATTTTATTATTTATATCGGCAAATCGGGACATAATTTTTTATCGATTTTTCATTTTTTTATTTTACGACGGCTTTGTAAAAAGAATCCCGCTCCACCGGTTTAAAGCCGGCTTCCCGAATCATCTCCTGCATCTGTTGCCGTGTCAGACCTTTGGCCGAAGTGGCGCCGGCCATGTGAGTGATTTTTTCCTCGATAATGGTGCCGTCCAGATCGTCTGCGCCATAAGCCAGCGCCACCTGGGCAAGTTTTTCGCCGATCATCACCCAGTAGGCCTTGATATGTTCGAAATTATCAAGAATTAAGCGTGCCGCGGCAATGGTTTTCAGATCATCGAACGCGGTTGTCATCGGGAGATGATCAAGAACCGTGTTGGCGGAATGAAACGCCAGCGGGATAAATGCGGAAAAACCGCCGGTTCGGTCCTGGAGTTCTCGCAACCGGATCAGGTGGGCCACGCGTTCCTCGATGGTTTCTATATGGCCGTAAAGCAGCGTGGCATTGGATGTCAGACCGGCGCGGTGGAGTTCGGCCATGACCGCCAGCCAGCGGTCACTGCTGATTTTACGAGGAAACAGTTTTTTTCTGACCCGTTCGCTCATGACTTCAGCACCGCCGCCAGGGGTCATGCCCAGTCCGGCTTCCTTGAGCACGGCAATGGTATCGGCAAGCGACACTGCGGAAATCCCGGCCAGGTAATCGATTTCCACGGCGGTAAAGGCTTTGATGGTGGCGTACGGCCGGATTTCTTTAATGGTTTTAAGCAGATCGATATAATAGTTAAACCCAAGAGCCGGATTCAGGCCTCCCACCATGTGAATTTCCGTGATGGGTTCATCTATGCGGGCCAGCAGCTTTTCCCTGACATCATCGATGGTCAGGGTGAACGCTGCGGGATCGCCGACATTTTTGGAAAACGCGCAGAACCGGCATCGGTTGGTGCAGGCATTGGTGTAATTAAGATGCTGGTTGTAGACAAAAAATGCCTTACCGCCATGACGTTTCCTGCGGACGATATCCGCCAGATATCCGATGCCCGTCATGTCATTGCTGGCATACAACGTCAGGCCGTCAGACATGTCTAAGCGTATGCCGGCCTGGATTTTTTCCAGGATCAGATTGAGTGATGTATCTTTAATGGGAATGCGCATATCCAAATAAAAAGGCTTTTTCCGTTTGATACAATGTAGTAAACAGGGTGCAGGAAAATATCAAGAAAAACGATTCCAAACCCTATAAAACATCCAAAGACCGGACTGTAAAGGAAAAAAACACCATGAACATTGCTACCCACAAAACAATCAGCACCCGGTTGTGCGGCACGCCCGTATCCGTTGAAAACGACACCAGCCGGGTCACCCTGGCCACGGACACGGACATGGCTGTCGATGATTTCGGCCTGGTACACGGTGGTTTTATTTTCGGCCTGGCCGATCATGCCGCCATGATCGCCGTGAATCATCCCAATGTTGTTCTGGGCGCGGCCAGTGCCAAGTTCTTAAAGCCGGTGCGTGCAGGTCAGACCATCACTGCCGAAGCAAGGATTACGGACCAACAGGGCAGAAAACAGACCGTAACAGTGGACGTGCATTCAGACACCGACAAGGTGTTTACCGGCGATTTCACCTGCTTTACGCTGGACAGCCATGTGTTAAAAACATGAAAGACTTGATCCGACATCGCATCACCGCGCTGCGAAAAAGAATCGCTGATCACAAGCTGGATGCCTTTCTGGTGTTGTTTGAAGAAAACCGCCGGTATCTAAGCGGGTTTACCGGAGAGGACACGCAATTTGATGAATCCGCGGGCGTCCTGGTCATTACCGGTGATACGCTGATCCTGGCCACGGATTCCCGATACGATCTCCAGGCCAGGGACGAAGCGCCCTTGTATGAACTCATCTGCTATCGCAAAGGCATGGCCCCGGAACTGCCGGACATCCTCAAGCGGCTCAACGTTTCCCGCATGGGATTTGAAAGCCGGCGCATGAGCGTGGCCCTGTTTGAAAAAATCAGGCAGGCCTGCGATACCGAAAAGACCGGCGTCGAATTGGTTCCGGTTCCGGACATGGTGGATCATCTGCGGATGATCAAGGATGAAACTGAAATCGCGGCAATCCGGCAGGCCGTTGCCTTAGCTGAATCCGCCTTTGAATCTCTGCTCAATATTCTCCGGCCCGGCATGACCGAATCCGAGGCAGCCTGGGAACTGGAAAAAAATATGCGCGCGGCCGGTGCTCAGGCCCCGGCTTTTCCGGTGATTGCCGCGTTCGGTAAAAATTCCGCCCTGCCACACGCGATCCCCGGAAACGACCCACTGCAACCCGACCAACCCCTTCTCTTTGACTGGGGGGCCATGTTAAACGGCTATTGCAGCGATATGACGCGCACGCTGATATCGGGAAAATCTGAAGAGTTCGAAAAAATATTCACCATTGTAAATGACGCCCGTCAGATGGCCATTGATGCAGTCCGACCCGGAATCCGCTCCAAACAGGTCGACGATATCGCCCGCAGCCATATCACGGAAAAGGGATTTGGTGATTATTTCGGTCACGGCCTGGGTCATGGGGTCGGCATGGCGGTTCATGAAGCGCCGTCCGTCAGCCCGCTGGCCGAACGCGACATGGAGCTTATGGAAAACATGGTGTTTACGGTGGAGCCCGGTATCTATCTGCCGGACTGGGGCGGGATCCGACTGGAAAACATGGTGCGGGTCACCGCGGATGGAGCCGAAGTGCTCAACCGCCTGCCCATCAAAATCGATTTTTTCGGATAATCCCATGACGTCCCTGCCCCCCATGATCGACCGCTATATCAATTACCTGATCGTGGAAAAAGGACTGGCGGCCGCAACCATTGAATCGTACTCGAGTGATCTGGCCCGGTTCGCTGATTTTCTAAAAAAACTGAAAATCAGGGATATCGCGGAGGCCGACAGCGCCGCGATTCTGAAATATCTGATCTATTTGCGGGATGAAGATCTCGAAGCCCGTTCCCGGGCCCGCCACCTGGTGACGTTGCGGGGTTTTTTCCGGTTCCTGGTGCAGGAAAAGATATTAAAGCAGAACCCCGCCAAAATCATCGACCTGCCCAAATCCGGGCTGAAACTGCCGGACGTGTTATCCTCTGATGAAATCCAGGCCATCCTGAACGCACCGGACCCGAAAACTCCAAAGGGTGCGCGGGACGCGGCCATGCTTGAACTGCTCTATGCCGCGGGTCTGCGCGTCAGCGAACTGATCTACGTAAAGGTCCAGGATGTCAATCTCGAGGTCGGTTTCATCCGGACAACGGGCAAAGGTTCGAAAGAACGAGTGGTTCCCATCGGCAGTCATGCCAGGGAAAAAATCACGGATTTTCTGGCTCACGCCCGGCCCCGGCTCCTGAAACAGCAGGTCAGTCCGTTTCTGTTTGTGGCCCATGCCGGAAAACCCATGACACGCCAGGGCTTCTGGAAACTGCTCAAGCAGTATGTCGTCAAGGCGGGCATCGACAAAGAAATCACACCGCATACCTTCCGGCATTCGTTTGCCAGCCACCTGCTCGAAGGCGGGGCTGATCTGCGGTCGGTCCAGATGATGCTCGGGCACGTGGATATTTCCACCACCCAGATTTATACCCATGTGGCCCGGGATCATCTGAAGCGCATGCACGAAAAATATCATCCACGGGGGTAATAGTTGAATAATCCGAAAGGAGGGGCGAATTGGATGCCATGAACAAATAAAAATAAGTGCATCAAAAACTGTCTTTCTGGCTCAAAGCCGGACATTGCCCCGCACTATGCTTCTCGGCAAGATAAAATTCTATACCATCGGGTTGTGTATATTATCGATCATGCTTTTTTCATTGTTTTTCGCCCAGCCGTCACAGAGGATGGATTAAACGATGCAAATTTATCATGGAAAAATAATCTCTTTGGATAAAGACAATAATGTCTATGAGTATCTGGTTGAAGACCAGGGACGGATTGCCTGGCTGGGTGATTCTCTGCCGACCGAGTGTTCAAATGCTGATAGTTCCAATGTTGTAGAACTGGGCAACCGAGCACTGATGCCGTCTTTTGGAGACGGTCATTTGCATTTCTCAAGCTGGGCATTGATCGCTGTTGCTTATTTTGATGTGAGAGAAGCAAAAGATATCGGTGAAATTCAACAGATCATTCAAAAAAATATCGCTAAAAATAAAAAAAAGAAAGCTGTTATCGCCTTTGGGGTATCCAAACACAGTGTTAAAGAAAAACGGTTAATCTGCCGAAAGGAACTCGATGACGTGTGCCCGGATATTCCCTTGATTCTTGTCTGCTATGATGGCCACTCAGCGATTTTTAACAGCAAGATGATGGGAAAATTTCCTGATAGTGTTAAAAACCTGCGCGGGTTTGATGCGGATAAAGGGCATTTATTTAATGAATCCTATCTGGCAGGCACTGATTATGCCGCATCACTGGTTCCTCCGCTGGACCTTATAAACAGCATCATAAAAGGTTTTGATCTGCTGGCAGAAAAAGGGGTCAGCCTGATCCACGCAACAGAAGGAATTGGATTCCCCCAAGACTTAGATATTACACTTGTGAGCCTGATAGCACGTGCGGTAACAAAGAAAAACCGGTTTCAGACACGTCTGTTTTTCCAGACCATGGAAGTGGAGAAAGTATTAAAACGCAAACTCCCCCGGATCGGTGGATGTTTTGCTACCGCCCTTGACGGGTGTTTTGGCGCCTGTGATGCTGCTCTGCATGAACCTTACAGCAATGATCCGGAGAATAAAGGCATTCTGTTCCAGGAAGAAGACGAGGTCATTGAATTCGCAAAAAAAGCGAACCGAGAAGGCCTGCAGATTGAAATGCATGCCATCGGGGACGCGGCGGTTTCCCGGGCGGTAAAGGCAATTGAAGCCGCACTAATAGACCATCCCAGAAAAGACCACCGCCATACGATTATACATGCCTGTCTTATCCCGGAAGAAGATATAAAGAAAATCGCCGACCTTGACATCGGGATTACCCTTCAGCCTTCATTTCTGATCAGCCCACTGGAACCGGTTTCATACCTGGAGGAAATCCTGGGACCCCGCGTTAAAAAAGGCTCCCCAATTAAATCGCTTTTAAATGCCGGAATTCATGTCAGCGGTGGTTCAGACGCGCCGGTAACATATCCTGATCCCATAGAAGGAATCTACGGTGCGTGTAATCATCCCTATGATCCAGGCCAATCTGTTTCCATTGTCGAGGCGTTGAAGATGTATACCTATGAAGTAGCCTGGACCACCTTTGATGATAAGGATCGTGGAAGTCTGGAAAAAGGAAAAATTGCGGATATGGTGATCATTAATCAGGACCCCTTAAGCATGAACCCGGCAGACCTGCGTTCATTAAAGGTGGAAAAGTTATTCCTGGGCGGAAAAGAATATCAATCTGGGATGGGAGTTATGGGGATGCTTTGGAATGGGCTTACCGGCAGAAAAGAAAAAATTTAGACGCGCTGCAGCGCCAGGCGTGCCGGGAATGCAGCAGGACTGTTATTCTTGATAAACCAGGCATCTTTTTGATTTAAAATGTGGGCGCCCCTTCCGAATTTGGTGAAGGGGCAAAGTAGGCGGCTTTGATTCGATAATATTTCCGCAATGTAAACATCAGCAGCCTCCGAAACGGATAGATCCGTTTCGGAAAAAAGGTTAGCTTGTTGAACATGTCAAAACCATCGATCATATTTTCGGCTTCCCACGCGACTGTTTTTCCGGTTTGTTCAAACCCCCATGTATTGAATTTGTTTGCAAGTTGCTGGTTTCGGAATTCCGCTTCAAAATACAGGGGGCCTTTAAGGCGTAGCGGTTTCATTTCGGATGCGTGCTGCACGGCCTGAGCAGCGGTTTGCCGCAACTGTTTTCGACCTTCTAAAAGGTACGTTCGACTTTTTTCACCGGATGTATATGTTTCTTTACGTTTATCGACGATAACCCATTTGGCCCAGGGGAAATTGTTTCGTGCCTGTTCCACCGCGATATCCTCTCCGGAAAAGAAACCGATGGGAATACCGTATTCGCCCAGATAAGCGCCATAAACATCCATTTCACAAACCGGTTTTGTGTCTATTCTGACTTCGGAAAAAATGCCGTAATGGGTATGGGGAAAAAAGGCGTCCCTGGTTCCGGAGGCGGCATGGATGGCCACATAGAGGACCAGGTCGTAGTCGTTTCTTCCGAAAAAAGTTGGCTTGATAAAATGTCCGCCGATATAATCCGCTCTCGGATCCAGTTTGCGCCACAGGCAATTGAAACCGACTTCATGCGTGTCTTTAACCGTGACCTTGTGTGCGCCGCCATCAAACGCGCCCTGGATCACATGGTTTACATCTTCCGTTAAGCACGAACGGCCATATTGCCATTCAGCTGTTCCCATCCGGCATTGGCGCATGCGCCATATCCCAAAGCTGCCTTCAATGTCTGCAAAAACGCCGATATGCATATGAATTACCTCTTAACCTCTTAAGCAGCTTTTGCCTTCGGCAACGACCGTTTTGGCTGCCGGTGGAGCTGAAAGGCGAACCGGCTGACCCGGCGGGTATCTAAGGGCGTGCCGTCATCATAGAAGAAATAAAACGGAATATCCCGGTGATGCCGCAGCAGGCTTTCCTCTATCAGCGAGTTGTCGCACCCCCAGCAGCTAGTCATGAGAACGCCGTCATAGGCCCCGTTTTCCCAGTAATGCAGCACGCTTCCCACGGCCTGTCCCGCACCGCCCAGAGTGTTGGGATCAATGATGTCATACGACCGCCGCAGCACCGCCGGCATATCCGGCTTAGGCAGCCAGGAATGGAGTTTGCGGGCCATTTTGTAAAGACTTTCCCGGATCATCACCATGACCTTTAAGTACGAGGTCTGCTGGCGCTCAGTGGCTTTTTTGCCGAAAATCAGAGCCGGATGCATACGCGCCAGAAATTCTAAAAAATCACACATGGGTTCGGCCACGGACCGGATTTTTTGTTCACTTAGCCGATCGAAAAGACCGCAGTTGGCCACATCATTTCCTTTTGCCATGGGATCCCCGGAAACAAAAATAGTTCGGAATCCGGATTTGTCCCCGAATCGCCGGTCCATGCGGTAAAACTCACTGGCCGCCTGTTTGATGATCTTCCTGAGCAGTGTCCAGTGAAACCCTTTCTGTACCGTACCCTTAAAACCGGTTTCCGAAGACCGCGCAACAAGCGCAACAATGGCTTTGCTGTGTCGATGGTACACTTCCCTTGCCTCTCCCGGCGTGGGTTCAACCGCCTGATGGTAAAGAAAAAGCTGCCGAAGAATATCCATGCCGGTGAGTCCGGAAATCAGGCGTGCCGCCATGCCCGGGCCGCCGGCAATCATCAAGGATGCCACGGAAATCCGGTCATGCAGCCCCATACGATTGACTGACAGCCGATCCTTGATTCCGTACATCCCCGCCCGGCAGATCTGCCCGGAGAGCTGCACCAGCCGGATATGTTGTGGCGCTTCCTGTTCATTGCCGGCTATTTCGTTCTTAACGGATTCCAAATATTCCCGAAACGCCCCCCAGATCAGCTGGTAAGACATACATTCCTTTCCCGAACAGTCGGGTTTGCCTAGGCGGCAGTTTTCTTCGGAAATCGGCGGGGCAGAAACTGCGTCATACCCGTAGGAACGGTACACGGCGGCAAACAGGTCCCCAAGATAATCAACACTGCTGAAAAACACGTACCGGATGTTTTTATCCAGATATTTTCCCCTGTGCACCCCGGATTCTAAGTAGGAAACCACGCGGTCATGATCGGCCGTCGCTGTTTTATCCGCTTCGTCCATATACTGCTTCACGGACTGCAAAAAGGCCTGGATGCGCGTAACAAAACCGGCGGCACCGCCGTGTCCGTCACTTTCCAGAACCGTATGGGGGTACCCCGCCATCAGGGACTGAAAGACCTGCTCGGTAAAAGACGCCGGTCCGCAGCCGAAGGATGCCAGCATCAGGGGAAAGACAATTTTACTTTCCTTTGCCGACAGGGCTGCCCGCAGATACCGGTTGGCATCTCCCCAGTAGATCCGTTTCATCTCCGGCGTGTCTTTAGCAATGGGAAAACAGTCCATGGGAATGGCCATGGCCCCGTTCCGTCGCAGGATGTCGGGAATTTTCGAATTTGCAGCCCGATCATGGATCACGTGCTGCGATCCGCAGATCACCACCGGAGCGATCTTGTTGGCAGAAGCATAATCAATGGCCTTTTGTCCGATCTCTGCCAGGGCCGCTTCAAAGGTTTTCTGGGCTTGGGCCCCTTTTTCCACGGCTTTCGCCACTTTAGAAGTGTCCGCTCCCAGTGCCGTCGCAAGCTGGACAAAACTCTCGATCACGGCCGGTTCGGTGAGCCCGTTTTCCAGATACAGCCGGGGCCGGATCACGGTGACCGATTTACCTCGGGCCTTTAACGATTGTTCAATCACTTCCGGCATGGCCTGTTCGGTAACACAGGCGATCCCGCCCGGCCCTTCCCGATCGGAAAATCTCATGATTTTAGGGAAAAACAGGTACGGGCTGTCGGTATCGCAGATGGAATACGCGATTTTAACCGGTCCGCAGGAATCAAAGCTATTGCACAGATGCTCGCCCATGGCCAGTGATTTTGCATTTGACTTTAACACTTCGACCGAAAATCCGAGTTCGCGCACCACGGTTGACAGAAACGGCAGAAATCCGCCAATAGGACCTGTCATGGGAATGGCCACCGTTGGGCCTGTTTTCGCTTTGGGCGTAACGTTGGTATCATTTTCTTTATTTTCAGACTCATATTCGGCCAGGAGTCCGGCCCTCTCTTCAAAGGGATGGGGCGCGTCTTTTTCTAGTTTCGGCATGGCCGCGGAAATAATTTCATACTTGGGACAGGCCCCGCCCGAAGTGGCCGTCTTTATGATATCCCCGAAGGCAATGGTTGTGCGTTCAATGGGGCACATGGTCCGGCAGTCGACATCCTTGCAGGTAAACTCGGACCGGTCGATAATTTCTGCGCCTAAAAAATCATCCAATGGCAAACCGGGCGATGCGAGCAGGGCGTCTTTTCCGATGTCCTCAACCGCGCACAGCCCGATGCCCCATGCGCCCATAGCGCCCGGATTGGGCGGCACCACGATGTCGCGACCGGTTACCGACGCCAGGGTCCATGCCAGGCAATCATTGGTCGCGGGCTTTCCCTGGAAAAAAACCTTTTCCCCCAACTGGCGCTGGCCCATGACCCGGTTTAAATAGTTATAAATAACCGAATACTGGAACCCCGCAAAAATATCCGGCACTGAAAACCCTTCTTTTAACGCATCAGCTCCGGCTTCGGCGATATAGACAGTACACATCTGCCCAAGGTCCGGCGGCCTTTTGGCGGCCGCCGCCATTTCGGCAAACCGGCCGATATCATCCACATCATAGCAGTTGGCCTGTTCTTCCAGAAAAGAGCCGGTGCCGGCGCTGCACGCCTTGTTCATATCGCTTTCAATAATCCGGCCTCCGCTGATACGGATATACTTGGCGTCCTGGCCGCCGATCTCGATGACAGACATATCCTTTCCCCGGTCCGGATCGCAGGAGATGGCGGCAGTGGCATGGGCCACAATTTCATTTAACACGCTGATCCGTTCGGCATGGCCGTTTTCATCCTGAAATACGGTCCGTGCCAGGGTAGCCACGGCTTCGCGGCCCGAGCCGGTAAGCCCAACGGCCCGCACGTCAGGCCTGCCGGCGTCAAGTATGGTTGAGACCAGCCGCCGGGCCGCGTCAACCGGATTGCCCCGGGTGCGGTCATACACGTCCATCAAAGGCTCGCCAGTTTCAATAGCGGTGAGCACCGCCTTGGCGCCGGTGGACCCGATGTCCATCCCCAGAATCGCCGGCTGATTTTCCCAGTCAGCCGCTTTGGCAATATCGGCCATCACCGTTACCCGGTCTTTAAATGCCGACGCAGGGGACAACACTGTAAACCGCTTTAACTGGATGTCAATAAGTGATTCCGGATCTTTGGGAAGCTTTGCGACTGTATTTGCCATCACATGAGCGGCTGCAATTCGGGCCGCTCCTTCGGCTTCAAAGGTAAGTCTGTTTTCCGGAAGGGTCACATCCCTGCCGACAGCAACGGAAAACGCATCAACAAAGGAGGCAATGCGCGTCAGGCCGCCGATGAGATATACCGGCCCGCTGGTATTGTTTTTTGCCAGCAAACCGGCCGTATTTCCGGCAACTGCCCCGAAAAAACCTTTAAACAGTTCGCTGGCCGGTTTTCCCTGATTGGCGTAATGGGTCATCTCGCTTTTTGCAAAAACCGAACACCGGGCGGTAATGGGAATACTGTTTTCAGCGGACACGGCCAGTTCATCTGCGGCGTTAATCTCCATCCCGAATCGGTTGGTCATTTTGGCAATATTTTCCCCGGCCCCGGAAGAACACTTGTCGTTTTCAAGAAACTCATAAAAAAACCGCGACGCGTTCCCCTTACCAGACGGATTCGCCCCGGAAAAGCCATCGGCCGGACGGCGGGCCAGCACGCTATAGCCCCTGGCGCCGACGCTGACAAGATTCATCTCATCCGGCGCCTCGGCATCGGCCTCTATCGCTGCTTCCTGGCAGGCATCTTCCGGAAAAACAAGCACCGGTTTCACCAGTTCCCCGGCATAAAGGCCGGTGGCGCCCAGTGCCGCGCACTCAACAACATTATTTTCCCGATACCATTTTTTAAACGCTTCAAATGGACTGCCATCATGGGAAATATGCACCGTCCTTTCCACATTAAAAGTGCCGTCACCATTAACTGTTGCAATGACAAAACCAGCCGAAGCCTTGCCAAGGT
>CAYZXZ010000028.1:19210-21571 GCA_964481615.1 uncultured Desulfobacteraceae bacterium
CACACCCTGCGATTTTTATTGTCATCATACACCTCCTGCATATTTTTAGGTCGAGCTAATTTTTTCCTTAACAGTCTTTTAAACATTCTGGTTTGCTCTGACTCATTTTATATCGCTTGACAGTCTTAAATAAAAGAGGCATATATGACTTAATTCATGCTGAAAGCGACATTTTTAAAAAAAAGGAATGATGTTATGGCAAAAATAACCCTGCTGGCAGAAAATAATTGCGTATCCTCGGCCCTTGCCGGCACTGTTGACGCGCTTTCAGTCGCCAGTTTATGGTGGCTTTACATGAAAAATGACGGCGGAGGGCCGCTCTTTGAAACGGAAATCGTGTCCATCGACGGTAAGCCGGTGACCGCCCAGGGCGGCATTACACTAACCCCGTTACGGGCAATCCATGAAATTGAAAAAACAGACCTGATTATGCTGCCGGCATTTTTGCCGCCATTTGATATGGAGAATCCGAGGATTAAGACCATCTGTGAATGGGTTATGCAAAATCATAAAAGCGGAAATAATGTTGCCTGTACCTGCACCGGGACTTTTCTGCTGGCGGAAACCGGACTTCTGGACGGACGTGTTGCCACAACCAACTGGCAATTCGCCGAACTCTTCAAACGGCAATACCCGAAGGTCAATCTTCAGATTAACCGTCTTTTAACCGAAGATAACGGGCTTTACTGCACGGGTGCGGCAACGGCATTTATGAATCTATGTCTGCATCTGATTGAAAAATACGGCTCACCGGATCTGGCATCCCGATGTGCAAAAGGCCTGCTTGTTGACACGGACCGCCAAAGCCAGTCACCATATATTGTCTACGATTTCTGGAAAAATCATTCTGACGCACAAATACAGAAGGCACAGCAGTGGATGGAAAAAAACTATGAAAGCAAATTTTCCATTGATGAAGTGGCCGAATCCATCGGGATCAGTCCGCGCCATTTCAAACGCCGGTTCAAGACCGCCACCGGTGAAACGCCCCTTGCCTACCTCCAGCGCCTTCGCATTGAAAACGCCAAACGCTTTCTAGAGCGCACCCGGGACACCGTCAATGAAATCACCTGGAAGGTCGGGTATGAAGATATCAACTCTTTTCGGCGCCTGTTTGTCAAACATACCGGCCTGTCTCCCAAAAGTTATCGAAACAAATTTTCATCCACCGGCCGGAAAAGAATGCAGTGATGCAAAAAACCTGTGCGGCTATTCTGCTTTACTGCTTTAGTGCAAAATACTGATAAAACACCCGCTCTGCCCGCCGAATCCCCCCTCCCCTTCTTTTTCCGGTCGCGGCACCGGCGTTCCATTGGAAATTTCGCCTTCGGGATAAGGTGCACCGTTTGAAACACCGATGGCGTCCAGATCAAATCCCGCGCTGCCGTATGTGGGAAACGGATCATAGATGGGATTTCCACGGCTGTCCAGACAAGTGCCGTCACCCACGATATCGATAATCTGAATATGGGTGATACGGGAGAGATCGACAAGGCCCGCCTGAACCTCCGGCTTGTGTTCAAGGCCTGAAAGATCAAACGGGGTGCCGTATCCCTGGCGGTATTTTCCGGCAAGACCGTCGATCAGAGTTGCGTCAACACTGCCGTACCCGCTGACCGGCCCCTGCGTAAGGGAGACGCTGCCAAACCTTATAAAATCAATACCATTGCTGGATACTTCCACGTAGGCAAGTTCAAGGTGATAGTCGTTGAATGAATTTTCAAACACCGCAAAATCCCATCCTTCGCCATCTTGTACGGGCGGATCGAATGTCAGGGTAATCCGTCCCCCGCACCCCAGGGAAACCACATTATACGATGTGCCCGAAGCTTTGCCGATGGCCTGTTCCGGGGTTTGCCATGCGGCATCCACATGGGTTCCGGGTTCATAATTTTCATATTCGGCGGCCCAGTCGACAAAAGCCGGATCATCCATGTAAATGGCGGTAGAACCTTCCCGACCGGCCGGCGGCGCAAAAGTATCGGCGGCCCGGCATTCCAAAGCCGTAAATAAGCTGAGTGCGATAGCAGATATTGTCAGGCAGATGAAAAACGCCCACAGTTTCCGCCGTTGCCCGCAACAGCAGAATTGCGGGAATCTTAAAAATATGTCCATCGGATGCCTCCGAATACGGATCTCCCTGGCATGGGATAATGGAATTCACTGTATGCGCTGGCGGAATACAATTCATCGAAAATGTTGCTGACTCCGGCAAACACCGTCACGTCCTTATACTGATACGTGATTTTTCCGTCAAAAATCACGTAGACGTCGAGTTTTTCGTATCGGTCATTGTTCATATCGTTGCCGTCATAACGCGATCCTGAATAATTTCCCGAGAAAGCGATGTCATAGGGGTCC